>NZ_JBBXMW010000020.1:0-87559 GCF_038442325.1 Methylorubrum subtropicum
AAAACAAACCCTGCACTTCCAGCATCGATCACCTCCTGTCTATAAGGAGGCGTCAACGCATGGCCTTCAACGCGGATCGACGCGCCGAAAAGTCATATGCGATAGCCCTGCCCTTGCGGGGAGGGGTCAGGGGTGGGGGTCGCGCAGAAGGCACCGCTGCGGTTACTTCTGAACCACCCCCACCTCCTACCTCCTCCCCGCAAGGGGGAGGAGAACGCCACGTTCGGCTGCCGAGCGAAGCCGGCAGCCTGTCTCAAAAAGAATCAGTTGCGCGGCTGCGGCGCCGTTCCGCCTAAGTGAAACACCCGGTGCGGCACCAGCTCGCCGCGCTCGACGTCGCCGACGGCGACCAGCACGCCGCCGCAGGTCGCGTAGGCCTTGCCTTCCATCGGGGCGTCCTGGCCGCGCAGGATCACCGGCTGGCCGCGCATCAGGCGCAGGCCCATGTCGCGGCTCACCGCCACCGAGGGCACCTCGTCGAGGGCCGTCTCGACGGGCTTGAGCTGCGCCTCGGTGCTCTCCTCCAGCGACTGGACGGAGCACGCATTCGCCTCCTCGAACGGGCCGACGCGGGTGCGGCGCAGGGCCGAGACGTGGCCGTGGCAGCCGAGCATCCGGCCGAGGTCGCGCGCCAGCGCCCGGACATAGGTGCCCTTGCCGCACTCGGCCGCGATCACCGTGCGGTCGCCCGAGTGTTCGATCACCGAGAGATGGTCGATCTGCACGGTGCGGGCGACGAGTTCCACCACCTCGCCGTCGCGGGCGAGGTCGTAGGCGCGCTCGCCCTGGATCTTGATGGCGGAGAAGCGCGGCGGCACCTGCTCGATCTCGCCGACGAAGTTCGGCAAAGCGGCCTCGACCGCCTCGCGGGTCGGGCGTTCGTCGCTGGTGGCGACCGGCTTGCCCTCGGCGTCGTCGGTGTCGGTCTCGACGCCCCAGCTCACCTCGAAGCGGTAGGCCTTGCGGCCGTCCATGACGAACGGCACCGTCTTGGTCGCCTCGCCGAGCGCGATCGGCAGGATGCCCGAGGCCAGCGGATCGAGGGTGCCGGCATGGCCCGCCTTCTTCGCGTTGAACAGGCGCTTCACGATGGCCACCGCCTGCGTCGAGGTGATGCCGACGCCCTTGTCGAGCACGACCCAGCCGCTCACGTCGTTCTTCTTCGGCCGGTCGTGGCGCGGGCGCCCGCGCTGGGGCCGGCGGCCGGAGCGCGGCGGACCGTCATGGCGGCGGGCCTCGCCGCGCGGCGCCTCGTCCGGCGATGGGGAAGAAATTTCGTCCTGCATCCTGTCCTCGATCGACGGGGGTTTTCGGGAAGACTCGTCCCGTCATCGGGCCTCGCGCGGAGGCCCGGATTTCTGCAAAGCGTAGGGCCGGTCCGTGCCGGCCCGTCTTTCGGATCAATCGTCCGCGGACGAATCCGTTTCGCCGTCGCGGGGCGCGCTCTCAAGGTCCCGCTGAACCTTGTCGCTTCTGAGGAGCCGGTCGATCCGGGCGGCCTCGTCGAAGGTCTCGTCGCGGCGGAAGCGCAGTTCGGGCGCGTATTTGAGGTTCACCCGCCGGGCGACCTCCTGGCGCAGGAGCTTCCGGTTGCGCTCGAGCGCGGCGATCACCGGCTGCTCGTCCTGGCCGCCGAGCGGCATGACGTAGGCGGTGGCGAGCTTGAGGTCGGGCGACATGCGCACCTCCGGCACGGTGACGACGTGCGAGCCGAGCACCGGGTCCTGGATGTCGCCGCGCTGGAGCACTTCGGCGAGCGCGTGGCGCACGAGTTCGGCCACGCGCTGCTGGCGCTGCGAGGGGCCGGACGGGGTCTGTTTCTGGGCCATGTCGTTCTAACGGAGCCGCGAGGCTCGATGGAAAGGGAACGGGGCCGCGGCTCTCGCCGCGGCCCCGCTTTCCGAAGGGCAGTGAGGCGGGCGCCGCTTAGAGCGTGCGCTTGATTTCCTCGATGTTGAAGCACTCGATGAAATCGCCGACCCGCATGTCCTGGTAGTTCTGGAAGGACATGCCGCACTCGTAGCCGGCCGTGACTTCCTTGGCGTCGTCCTTGAGGCGCTTGAGCTGCGACAGGCGGCCCTGGTGGATCACCACGTCGTTGCGCAGCAGGCGGACATGGGCGCCGCGCTGGACCACACCCTCCATGACGCGGCAACCGGCGATCTTGCCGACCTTCGACACGTCGAAGATCTGCAGGATCTGCGCCTCGCCGAGCTTCTCCTCGCGGAGCGTCGGCGGCAGCATGCCCGACAGCGTGGCTTTGATGTCGTCCACGAGGTCGTAGATGATGCTGTAGTAGCGGATCTCGGTGCCGTCGCGCTCGGCCGCGTTGCGGGCTTCCTTGTGGGCCCGCACGTTGAAGCCGATCACCACCGCCTTGGAGGCGTTGGCGAGCGTGATGTCCGACTCGGTGATGCCGCCGACCCCCGAGAGGAGGATGCGCACGCCAACCTCGTCGTTGCCGAGCGCCGTGAGGGCGCCGTTGATCGCCTCGACCGAGCCCTGCACGTCACCCTTGATGATGATCGGCAGTTCCTTGCGGTTGGCGCCTTCCTTGGCCTCGCGCATCATGTCGACGAGCGAGCGGTTGGCACCGCCGGTGCGGGCATTCAGGCGCTCGCGCTTGATGCGGGCGCGGTACTCGGTGACCTCGCGGGCGCGGGCCTCGTTCGCCACCACGATCACGCGGTCGCCGGCGTCCGGCGTGCCGTTGAAGCCGAGCACCTCGACGGGCACGGACGGGCCCGCGTAGGGCACGTGCTTGCCGGTGTCGTCGATGAGGGCGCGGATGCGGCCCCACTCGGCGCCGGCCACGACGATGTCGCCGGTGAACAGCGTGCCGCGCTGGACCAGCACCGTGGCCACGGGGCCGCGACCGCGGTCGAGCTGGGCCTCGATCACCGTGCCCTCGCCGTCGCGCTTCTCGTTGGCGCGCAGATTCATGATCTCGGCCTGAAGCTGCAGGCCCTCCAGCAGGTCGGACAGGCCGTCGCCGGTCTTGGCCGAGACCTCGAATTCCAGGGTCTCGCCGCCCATCGACTCGACCTGGATATCGTGCTGGAGCAGCTCGGTGCGGACCCGCTGGGGGTTCGCCTCCGGCTTGTCCATCTTGTTGATGGCGATGATGATCGGGACGCCCGCCGCCTTCGCGTGCTGAATCGCCTCGACGGTCTGGGGCATCACGCCGTCATCGGCGGCCACCACGATCACGACGATGTCCGTCACCTTGGCGCCGCGGGCGCGCATGGAGGTGAAGGCCGCGTGGCCGGGGGTGTCGATGAAGGTGACGAGGTCGCCCGACGGCGCCGACACCTGATAGGCGCCGATATGCTGGGTGATGCCGCCGGCCTCGCCCTCGACCACGTTCTCCTTGCGGATCGCATCGAGCAGCGAGGTCTTGCCGTGATCGACGTGACCCATGATCGTGACGACCGGGGGACGCGGCTCCAGATCCTCCTCCAGATCCGGCTCGTCGGAGCTGAGGCCCTCCTCGACGTCGGACTCGGCGACGCGGCGGACGGTGTGGCCCATCTCCTCGGCGATGAGCTGGGCCGTGTCCGAATCGATCACGTCGGTGATCTTGTGGATCTGGCCCTGCTTCATCAGCAGGCGGATGACGTCCACGGCCCGCTCCGACATGCGGTTGGCGAGTTCCTGGATCGTGATGGTCTCGGGGATCGTCACGTCGCGGGCGATCTTCTCCTTGGCTTCCTCGTGCCGGTGCCCGCTCATGCGCTGCTGGCGGCGGCGGAAGGCGGCAACGGAGCGCGTGCGCTCCTCCTCGCCCGAGGTCGCGTTGGCGATGGTGAGGCGCCCGCGGTTGCGGTCGCCGCCCGGCGACTTCGGCGTCTTGGGCGGCGTGATGATCTTGAGCGGCATGCCCGGACGACGGATCACGCGCTTGGTGTCCGACTCGTCCTCCATCGCCGGGGCGCCGGGGCGCGCGGTCGCGGGGCGAGCGGCTCCCGCGCCCGCAGGGCGGGCGGCGGTCGCGGGCGTCGGCGCCTTCTCGGGCTCGGGGGCCGGAGCGGGCTTGGCCATGAAGTTCAGGTCGCGCGGCTTGCGCGTGTCGGCCGTGAGGACGCGACGCGGCTCGGCGGGCGGCTGCGGCGTGACCGGACGCGGGCCGGCCGAGGCCGCCGGACGCGGCGCACCGGGACGCGCCGGGGCGGCACCCGGACGAGCCGGAGCGGCCGGACGGGCCGGGGCAGCGGGACGCGCAGCAGCAGCGGCAGGACGCGCCGGAGCGGCGGGGGCCGGACGGGCAGGTGCGGCAGCCGCAGGCGCAGCAGCAGCGGGCGCCTCGGCGGCCGGGGCGGTGGGCTGAGCGGCCGGAGCGGCGGGCGCCTCGACCGGAGCGGCGGCGGCAGCCGCGCGGGCGGCCTCCTCCTCGGCGCGGCGGCGCGAATCCTCGGCGGCCTTGCGGCGGAGTTCGTCCTCCTGGCGGCGACGGTCCTCCTCCTCGCGGCGGCGGGCCTCGGCGGCCTCGCGTTCGCGGCGCTCGGCCTCCTCACGCTCCTGGCGGGCCTTGACCTCGGCCTCGGCGCGGGCGCGGTTTTCGGCCTCGCGGCGCTGGGCGTCGGCCAGCGCGCTGGCGCGGGCGTCCCGCTCCTGCTCGCTCAGCGTGCGCAGCACGACGCCGGACGCGGAGCGGCCGGGGGACCGGGCCGCCGGGGCCGGGGCGGGCGCGACCGAGGCCGGACGCGGCGGCGGAGCCGCGATCGGCTCGCGCGGCGCTACCGTTCCGGGGGCGGCGCCGATCGTGCGCCGCTTCACCGTCTCGACCACGACGGACTTCGACCGCCCGTGGGAGAAGCTCTGACGCACGGTGCCCTGCTCGACCGGACGCTTCAGCGACATCGGCTTCGAGGGGGCTCTGTTCTGCGTCTTGTCACCCGGATTGTTCGTATCGCTCATTCAGTCTGAACCCTGAGGGCTTCCATCGTCAGCGCGGCCGGCGGCGGGCGCGCCCGGCCGAGTCAACGTCATTACATCGTCGTGCGAATCGAAGGCCGTCGCGCCGGCACCGGGCGGGGCGTCCACCTTGGACGCCGACGCCACACCTTCGAAGGCCCGGAACCGACGCCAACGCGCGAGATAGCCGGTGGTGCCGGCTCCCGCGACGAGGGCAGCGTGTATCACATGATCCCGCCCCAAGGCCATGTCCAATTCGACGTTGGACAGGTCATCGATGACGGGAATTGCCGATATGGCCTCGCCATGGCGCCGACGCAAGGCCGCGGCGAGCTTGCGGCGCCCGTCCGGCATGGCGTCGGAGGCGTGAATCAGCGCCGCGACGCTCTCCGCCCCGAGAATCGCCGACTCGACCTTGCCGAAGCCGGTAACGAGGCAGCCGGCCTTATTGGCGAGCGCCAGGGCTTGGCGCATGTCGGTGCGAAGCCCGTCCGCGACGCGCTCGGGCAGGTCGGGCGGGGTGCTCGCGCCGTTCGTCCTGAAGGCGCGGTTGAAGGCGCGGCGCTTCATCGCCGCGGCCACCGTCTCCCGGTTCGCCGTGACCCAGGCGCCGCGGCCGGGGAGCCGGGCGCGCAGGTCCGGCACCACCGTGCCGTCGGGGCCGAGCACGAAGCGGATCATCGCCTCGGGCGATTGGGTGACGCGGGTGACGATGCAGGTGCGCAGGGGATCGCGACCGCGGGCGGGCCCACGGTCGAGGGGCGGGGCGTCCTCAGCCTCCGCCGGCCTGTCGATGCTCTCGCTCACCCGCGCGCGCCTTTAGGCGTTCTGCGTCTCGGGACGGGTCTCGCCCTCGGCGGGCGCTTCCCCGGCCTCGCCCTCGGCGGCCTCGCCCTCCTCGCCCTCGGGCTCGGGCAGCGACTCGATCCAGCCGGCCTTGAGGCGGGCGGCCATGATGAGGGCCTCGGCCTCGGCCCGCGACAGCTCGAAGCCGTCGAGATAGCCCGCGTGGCGCACGGCCTCGGGGCCGCGACCTTCGGTGTAGCCGACGAGGTCGTCGGTGGCGCAGCCGGCCAGATCCTCGACCGACTTCACCTCGTTCTCGCCGAGCGCGACCATCATCGCGGTGGTCACGCCGTCGATCTCGCGCAGCTCGTCCTCGACGCCGAGTTCGCGGCGGCGGTCGTCCTGCTCCTGCTCGATGCGGGCGAGGTGGTCCTGGGCGCGGGCCTGGATCTCGGCACCGGTCTCCTCGTCGAGGCCCTGGATGTTGGAAAGCTCCGCCACGTCGACGTAGGCGATCTCCTCGACGTTGCGGAAACCTTCCGCAGCGAGGAGCTGGCCAACGGTCTCGTCGACGTCGAGCGCCTCCATGAACACCTGGGTCCGCTCGGCGAACTCCTTCTGGCGGCGCTCCGATTCCTCGGCCTCGGTCAGGATGTCGATGTCCCAGCCGGTGAGTTGCGAGGCCAGCCGCACGTTCTGGCCGCGGCGCCCGATGGCGAGCGAGAGCTGGTCGTCGGGCACCACGACCTCGATGCGGTCGGCCTCCTCGTCGAGCACCACCTTCACGACTTCCGCCGGCTGGAGCGCGTTGACGATGAAGGTCGCCTGATCGTGCGACCACGGGATGATGTCGATCTTCTCGCCCTGCAGCTCGCCGACCACCGCCTGGACGCGGGAGCCGCGCATGCCGACGCAGGCGCCGACCGGGTCGATCGAGCCGTCGCGAGAGATCACGGCGATCTTGGCGCGCGAGCCCGGATCGCGGGCGACCGCCTTCACCTCGACGATGCCGTCGTAGATCTCCGGCACTTCCTGGCCGAAGAGTTTGGCCATGAACTGCGGGTGCGAGCGCGACAGGAAGATCTGCGGCCCGCGAACCTCGGTGCGCACGTCGAACAGGTACGAGCGGATGCGGTCGCCGGGGCGGAAGGTCTCGCGCGGGATCATCTCGTCGCGACGGACGATGCCCTCGCCGCGGCCGAGATCGACGATGACGTTGCCGTACTCGACGCGCTTGACCGTGCCGTTGAGGATCTCGCCGATGCGGTCCTTGTACTCGTCGTACTGGCGGGCGCGCTCGGCGTCGCGGACCTTCTGGACGATGACCTGCTTGGCCGATTGCGCGGCCACGCGCCCGAAATCGAACGGCGGCAGGGTGTCGGAGATGACGTCGCCGACGAGCGCGCCGGGGTTGTAGCGGCGGGCCTGATCCAGGGTGATCTCGCGGGCGTCGTTCTCGACCTGATCGACCACGAGCAGATGGCGCGACAGGCGCAGCGCGCCGCTCTTGGTGTCGATCTCGGCATGCACGTCGGTCTCGGCGCCGTAGCGCGAGCGGGCGGCCTTGGCGATCGCCTCCTCCATCGCCTCGATGACGATCTGGCGGTCGATCACCTTCTCGCGGGCCACCGCGTCGGCGATCTGCAGGAGTTCGAGCCGGTTGGCGCTGACGACGGCCATGGGGTCTGTCCTCTTGTGCGGTCTCGTGAACGTCCGCCGCTCGGGGCGGATTGCTCGTCATTTTGTTTGGAGCATCGTCTTTGTCCGAAAGCCGGAAACCACCTTTCGGGACGAGGCTCTAGTGAAGGGTGTCGCGGTTCTTCAGGCGGGCGGCCTTGGTGACGACGCCGGGGCCGGGCTTGCCCTTGGGCTTCTGTCCCGCCGGGGCCTTCTTGCCCTTCACCGGCTTGTCAGCCTTCGGCTTCGGGCGCTTGGGCTGCGGGATGACGCGGTACTGGGGCGCCTCGTCGGTCCCTTCCGCCTCGTCGTCCTCCGCATCCTCGTCGAACGCGTCGCCGTCCTGGGGCGGGGCCGAACCGCGGCGCAGCGACTCGCGGATCAGATCGTCTGTGAGCACGAGATGGGCTTCCGCCAGATCGCGCAGCGGCACGTCGATCCGGCTCGGCAGGCCGGGCTTCACGTCGGGCAGGTCGATCGGCACCGTGGCGCCGTCCGGGCTCGGCACGCCGATGATGCCGCGGAAGCGCTTGCGCCCGTCGAGCGGCACGGCCAGCTCGACCTTGGCCTCGTAGCCGGCCCAGCGCTCGAAATCCGAGACGCGCACCAGCGGCCGGTCGATGCCGGGCGAGGAGACTTCGAGGTAATAGGCGCCGCCGACCGGGTCTTCGAGATCGAGCAGCGGCGAGATCGCGCGGCTCACCGTCTCGCACTCGTCGACGCCCATGGTGCCGTCCGGCCGCTCGGCCATGATCTGCACGGTGCAGCCGTTCTGGTTCGAGATCTTCACCCGTACCAGCCGGAAGCCGAGACCCTCGATCGGGCCCTCGATCACCTGGGCGACGCGCGCGGCGACGCCCGTCTCCCCGACCAGACGCTTCTCGGTGGGCTCCGCCATGCTGTCGTTTCCGGCCCGCTCGACTTGACGTTAACTTGACTGTTCCGGTGCAGGCCGGCTCGCGGAAACAAAAAAGAGCGGGCCCCGGAGGACCCACTCCCGCAAGCAGCCTATCGACTGCACCAGAAATGTTGAGGCGTGACTTAGCCCCGGCCGGCGCAGAATTCAAGCGATTCGATTGCGGCGCCTTGCGTGCGAGCGCTCGCGCACGACTCCAAATTCCACCCACCGTCATTCCGGGGCGCCGAAGGCGAACCCGGAATCCACGACTGGCCGCGACGGTTCGGCTGCAACCGGGCACCGCGCATCACGGGTGGATTCCGGGTTCGCTTCGCGCCCCGGAATGACGGTGCGAAGATTGACACCGGCCGGTGCGGGTGGCGTTACCGAAGCCCGCCGCGAGAGGAGACATCCTTGCCCCATCGCTCCGGCCCCGACCCGGACGCCCTGCACCCCATGCCGGGCCACAGCCGCGTCACCTTCATCCGCAACTTGCCGCTCCCCGAGAACGTCGAGGTCGGCGCCTATACCTATTACGACGACCCGGCCGGGCCGCAGGCGTTCCTCGACGCGATCCTCTACCATTTCCCCTTCCTCGGCGACCGGCTGGTCATCGGGAAGTTCTGCGCCCTCGCCGCGGGCACGCGCTTCCTGATGAACGGTGGCAACCACCGCCTCGACGGGCTCTCGACCTATCCCTTCCCGATCTTCGGCGGCGACTGGACCGGCCGCTTCGAGGGGGAACTGAACTTTCCCAACCGCGGCGACACGGTGATCGGGAACGACGTGTGGCTCGGCTTCCAAAGCACGATCCTGCCCGGCGTCACCATCGGCGACGGGGCGGTGGTGGCCGCGCATGCGGTGGTGAGCCAGGACGTGCCGCCCTACGCGATTGTCGCCGGCAACCCGGCCCGCGTGGTGCGCCGCCGCCTCTCGGAAGAAGACGCCGCGCGGATGCAGCGGATCGCGTGGTGGGACTGGCCGGTGGAGCGCATTACCGCACATCTGCCGCTGATCGGCGGCGGGGATGTGGGAGCGCTGGAGGCGGCGGCACGGGACGGCTGAGCGCTCTGCAGCGACGAGGCGTCGCCTCAGCCCGTGCTCTCGAGCGGGAACGGCGTCGGCGTCCAGAACGGCTCGACCGCCGTCCCCACCACGTTCTCCCGCTCCCAGCCATGAAGGATCGCGGCGAGCGCGGTGCGGTCGTTGTCCAACAGTGGAGGGCCGATCTCTTGGATACGCTCGCAGAGCCGCGGGTAGCACGTTTCGACCTTTTGCCACCAGCAACGCGCCAAGTTCAAATTTCCCATCGCAATATCGTATACTAAGTTTTCGACGAAAGTCTTACCCCAGGTATAATCCATATGCGCCTCGGTAAATGAGCGACACGATCGCAAATTATCAAGCGTTCTCAAGAGACGAAGGGTCTTTTCAATGCGGAGATGAAGCTCGCCCTGCATCAGCGGATTGTCCCAGAACCAGAGATCCAATGACTTTGAGTCATCGACCGGCGGGTAGATATATGCATGGCAAAAACCGATATCCCTTGTGGGTTCCGTGTCAGGAAGAAAGAGGGGGAGCAACCACCAAGCCGGATTGCAATAAAGGGCTGAAGAAGTCCGTCCGATATGGATCACCCTGGCGACATGCGTCACCGGCGTCAGCCACAGCGAATCGCTGGTGACGAGCGCGAGGTCCGGATGGCGCTTCAGGAGAGGGCGGACAAGTTGCCGGATCTGCCGAGCGGTCGTCATGAGCGAGGTTTCACCTGAATCACGATGACCCGAACCGTATCAGGAAAATGTCGGCTGGCGGCAGCGGCGAGCCGAAGCGCGCGATCATCGCCGATGTTGGCGCTCCCGGTCTTGAAATCATAGACGCAGGTCGTTCCTGGCGATGTCCTTTCGAAAAGATCGATCCTCGTGGAATTTCTTTCGCCATAACGCGCAGCGCGAGACGCGTCGTTGAAAGAAATCTCCGCCACTAAATTCGGGTCGCCTTTTTTATTCACGGCAGCAGCGATCCAAGCATGGACCTTGTTGCCGAAGTCCTGTGGCGAACGATACAGCCCGCTCGCACGCACGCTCCGAACGGCCTGCTCGGCCAGCGCCTCGACCTCACCGTTCCGGCGGCAGGCCGCATCGAGCGTTCGCTGATCGATACGGCCTGCGAACGCCGCGCTCACCCCCGTTTCGGTCAGATCGATGGCGTACTCGTTCGCCGTGAGGCCGAGGACGGCTTTCCCGAAGCGGTCGTTCCGCGCGGAGAGAACCGCGAAGAGTGCCCCCGCTAATCTGACTGTCACCGCTGTCGTCAGCGGGACGGCCGGAAGAAACGTCGATTGAACGAACGCCTCCGGCTCCGCGCCCGCGGCGGTGAAGGTGCTGCGCCCGAGCACCGCGCCGGTCGCACCGTCGCGGATCGTCTGGGTCAGGCTGGAATTCTCGAAGATCCGGCTCTCGCCGTCCGGCGCGGTGACGATGTGCTGCTCGTCGTAGTCCCGGCGACCGGCCCGGACCCGGATCGACAGGACTTGCGTCCCATCGTCGAGGAGCGTCCGCTCGCGGCCGTCGACATCGCCGTCGGAGCCGCCGGACCGGCCGCCCGTCGAGCCGCCCCCGGCTCCGCCCGCCGGCACCCACTGCCCGCCATCGGACCGGCCCGCGGGCGCCCGTGGCTGATCGTCCGAATATTTCCGTCTCAGCGTCCGTTCGAGCCGGATCGCCGCCCGATCCAGCGTCGCCCCGGCCAGCAAGCCCCGGATGGCCGCGATCTCGGTGCGACGGTCGATGCGCCGGCTCATGCTCGATCCTCCTGTTCCTCGAACAGGAAAATATGCATAATATGACTTATGTCAGCTTACAAGACTTTTGTCCTATAGGACGGCTTCGGCGGCCTGTCGGGGCGGGGGACCGCCCAAACGAAAACGCCGCCCCGGTGGGGGCGGCGCTTCGAAGCGTCGGCTGATGGAGCGGGATCAGGCGGCCTGACGCGCCTTGCTCAGCAACTTCCGGTTCACCAGCACCTCGGCGATCTGCACGGCGTTGAGGGCCGCGCCCTTGCGCAGGTTGTCCGAGACGCACCAGAAGTTCAGGCCGTTCTCGACCGTGGCGTCCTCGCGGATGCGGGAGATGTAGGTGGCGTCCTCGCCCGCCGCCTCGTGCGGGGTCATGTAGCCGCCGTTCTCGCGCTTATCGATCACCAGGACGCCCGGCGCGTTCCGAAGAATCTCGGTCGCCTGCTCGGGGGAGAGCGGGCGCTCGAACTCGACGTTCACGGCTTCCGCATGGCCGATGAACACCGGCACCCGCACCGCGGTCGCCGTGAGCTTGATCTTGGGATCGAGCATCTTCTTGGTCTCGGCGACCATCTTCCACTCTTCCTTCGTGTAGCCGTCCTCCATGAACACATCGATGTGCGGGATGACGTTGAAGGCGATCCGCTTGGTAAACTTCTTCGTGACGACTTCACCAGCGGTGAAGACGGCGCGGGTCTGGCTGAACAGCTCGTCCATGGCGTCCTTGCCGGCGCCGGAGACGGATTGGTAGGTCGAGACCACGACGCGCTTGATCGTCGCCGCCTCGTGCAGGGGCTTGAGCGCCACGACGAGCTGCGCCGTCGAGCAGTTCGGGTTGGCGATGATGTTGCGCTTGGTGAAGCCCTCGACCGCGTCGGCGTTCACCTCGGGCACGATGAGGGGCACGTCGGCGTCGTAGCGGAACGCGGACGAGTTATCGATGACGACGCAGCCGGCCTGCCCGATGCGGGGGCTCCACTCCTTCGAGGCCTCGCCGCCCGCCGACATCAGGCAGATGTCGGTGTCGGAGAAGTCGTAGGTATCGAGGACTTTGACCTTGAGGATCTTGTCGCCGAAGGAGACTTCCTGGCCCTGGCTGCGGCGCGAGGCGAGCGCCACGACCTCGTCGGCCGGGAAGGCGCGCTCGGCCAGGATGTCGAGCATCTCGCGGCCCACATTGCCCGTGGCTCCGACGACGGCGACCTTGTAACCCATCTGTCCAACTCCGCTGCGCGGACGTGATCTCTTTTGCGATGAAAGACCGGCCCGCTCCCCGTTTGGGCGGCGTCCATGCCGGGCCCTCGGGGAATCCATAGGCGGAAGAGCCCGCCCCGACGCGGCGAGGTGGGTTTTTCCGGCGGGCGGAGCAAGATGCCCGTCCGGGCCCCCTGTCAAGGGGGCGAGGGAGCCGCGCTGACGAAGCGGCCGGGTTGAAACCGCCGATTCACCTTGGGGGCAGAATCACGAGGACGGCGCCGGCGCGGCAACCGGGCGGTGCGAGGCATGTGGGCAGGATGGAGCATGCCCCCTTCACGCCGCGAGGACGTGCCATGCCCCCCAACCTCGACGAAGCTCTCGTCGCGGATGCGCGCGACGACCACCACGACCTGCGCGGTCTCGCCCAGCCCCGGCGGATGCGCCGCGCCCGGCTCGCCGCGCAGCTCACCGCCTGCGCCGCGCTGATCGCGGGCCTGTCGCTCGTCGCCCGCGAGCGGATGACCGCCCCCGAACCGCGGGACTGGGCCGACCCGCCCCGCAGCGAGGCCGCGGCCCCGCGGATGGTGGCCTCGGCCGAGCCCCTGCTGACCCTGACCGCTGCCGCCTCCGATCTGCCGGTGCCGCCGCCGCAGGCCGAGCCGAGCCGGTGGGACGCGACCCGCGGCCAGCGCGAGGACAGCGTCAGCCAGGGGCGTTTCGACGCCATCGAGGCGCCGTGGCTCCTCGTCACCGCGACCGATCCGGGCGTGGCGCGGACCGAGCCCGCCCCGAGCCTGTTCGTGACGCTGGTGCGCCGCGCCGCCGACGGGCGGGGCCTGTCCGTCACCCGCACCGGCGAGCGCGGCGTGGTGGCGACCCGCTACGGCAGCTTCGAGACGATCGAAGCGGTGCTCGCCGGCGACGGCAGCCGCACCTGCACGGGTTTCCGCAGCCTCGACCTCCACAGCTTACGGCTCGACGGCTGGCTCTGCGGCATCCTCGGACAGGCGCCGGAGCGGCGGGCGGTGGCCTGCGCCATCGAGCGGATCGCCCTCTCGGGCCGGGTCGCGGCGGCGCTCGGCGCGGGCGAGACGGGCAAGGGCGGCACGGGTGCCTGCGAGCCGGAAGCGGTGGCCGGGGTGCTCGGCGACCACACCGGCTCGATCGCCATGGCCACGGCGGCGGGGTCGGTCGCGGCCCTTGGTGCCGGGCGACACATTACGGCAAAACGGCGGCGGAAATGATCGGCTCCCCGCCACAATCGGGGAACAACGGCCACGCCTGGGCGTCTACCCTGCAACACAGGCGGGATTCTTAACGAAGGCCCCGATACGGTCCCCTCGCAATCAACAAGGTGTGCCATGCGCTCGACCAAGATCGCCCTCCTGGGCGCCATGACCCTCACGGCAATCGGCTTCGGGACGGCGGCCGAGGCGCAGGGTCCCTACGGCAATCCCGGTTACGTGCGCGTGAGCCAGCCCCTGCCGATCCGCATTCGTCCGCGCTCCTGGCTCGACGCCGGCAACGTGGTCGAGCCGGGCAACGGCTCGGTCTCGAACCCGGCCACCAACCCGGCCTTCATCGCCGCCTCGAACCAGCTGAACCCGGTCTACGGCCGCAACGACCGCTTCGGCAACGGCATCCTGCCCGACCCGATCACCAACGGTCCGTTCATCGGCGCCCGCTCGACGGCGATCCGCAACGTGGATCTCTCGTTCATCGACGGGATCGACCCGACCTCGTACGTCTCGCGCACCGGCATGAACCCGTACCGGTAAGCCGTTTTTCCCGACGACGGTTGGACGATTGCGGGCCCTGCGGGGCCCGTTTTCGTTTGTCCGAAGGCCGCCTCACATGAGGCAGCCTCTTACTAGCCTCCCCGTCATTCCGGGGCCGCGCAGCGGAACCCGGAATCCACGACTGGCCGCGACGCTTCGTAAAGCCGGCGCATCACGGGTGGATTGCACGCCTCGGGCGCGCCCCTCCGGGTCCGGGTTCTCGCCTACGGCGAGCCCCGGAATGACGGGGAGGGTCACGCCCCCTTCGGCAACCCCGTCTCGATGATCCGCGCCCACAGCGAGGCGCCGTACGGAATTGCCGCGTCGTTGAAGTCGTATTCCGGGTGATGCAGCCCCGCCGACGGACCGTTGCCCATGAAAATGTAGGCGCCGGGCCGGTGGGCCAGCATGTAGGAGAAATCCTCCGCCGCCATCATCGGCGCCACGTCGCGCTCCACCGCCTCAGACCCCACCACCTGCGCGGCGACGTCGGCCATGAAGTCGGTCTCGGCCGGGTGGTTCTCGGTGGCCGGGTAGCCGCTGGCGAAGTCGACGCTTGCGGTGGCCCCGAAGGCGGCGGCGACGCCGGTCACGATCTCCTCGATGCGGCGGAGCACCAAGTTACGCACCTTCGGGGTCAGCGCCCGCATGGTGCCGCGCAGCTCGGCCCGCTGCGGCAGCACGTTGAAGGCGTGGCCCGCCTCCACGGCGCAGACCGAGACCACCGCCGAATCGAGCGCCTTCACGTTGCGCGACACGACCGATTGCAGGGCGACCACGATGTGGCTGCCCACCAGCACGGTATCGACCGCCGCGTGCGGCAGGGCGGCGTGCCCGCCCCTGCCCTCGACATGGATGGTGAAGCGGTCGGTCGAGGCCATGATCGGGCCGGGGCGGATCGCGAAGGTGCCGAGCGGCTGGTCGGGGATGTTGTGCAGGCCGTAGACCGCCTCGACGCCGAAGCGCTCCATCATCCCGTCCTTCACCATCGCCTCGCCGCCCCCTCCCCCTTCCTCGGCGGGCTGAAAGATCAGCACGGCGCGCCCGTCGAAATCGCGAGTCTCGGCGAGGTATTTGGCGGCACCCAGCAGCATGGCGGTGTGCCCGTCATGGCCGCAAGCGTGCATCTGGCCCGGCACGGTCGAGCGGTAGGGCAGGTCGCGCACTTCCTGGATCGGCAGCGCGTCCATGTCGGCGCGCAAGCCGATGGCGCGGTTCGAGGCGTGGCCCCGGCCGCGGATCACCCCGACGACGCCGGTGCGGCCGATGCCGGTGGCGACCTCGTCGCAGCCGAATTCCCGCAGCTTGTCGGCGACGAAGTCGGCGGTGCGGTGCACGTCGTATTGCAGCTCGGGATGCGCGTGGAGATCGTGCCGCCACGCGGCGATCTCGTCGGCGAGGCCGGCGATGCGGTCGATGACGGGCATGGATCTTGAACCCTTGCGGAGCAACGTCCGAACGTCCCGGATCGTCCCCAGCAAGCAGAAGGCCAAGGCCGGGTCAACGGCGAAGCTTGTTTTTGGGACGGGGCCACGCAGGTGGTCCCTCCGTG
Organism: Methylorubrum subtropicum; assembly: GCF_038442325.1. NCBI lineage: Bacteria > Pseudomonadati > Pseudomonadota > Alphaproteobacteria > Hyphomicrobiales > Methylobacteriaceae > Methylorubrum > Methylorubrum subtropicum. The sequence continues at coordinate 15,600 of NZ_JBBXMW010000020.1, forward strand.
GTTTCGGCCCCACCACCGTCATTCCGGGGCGCGAAGCGAACCCGGACCCGAAGGGGCGCGCCGGAGGCGTGCAATCCACCCGTGATGCGACGCTGCGCAGGGCGTCGCGGCCAGTCGTGGATTCCGGGTTCCGCTTCGCGGCCCCGGAACGACGGCGGAGCGGTGAGGCTCACCCCTCCCCGGCAAGATCATCCAAAATCGGACAATCCGGCCGCCCGTCGCCGCAGCAGCGTTCGGCCAGATTCTCCAGGGTGCGGGCCATGGCCTCCAGTTCGCGGATGCGGCGGCGCAGGTCGCCGACATGGGCGAGCGCCAGCCCCTTCACCGCGGCGCTCGCCCGCTCGCGGTCGCGCCAGAGCGCCAGCAGGTCGGCGATCTCGGCCATCGAGAAGCCGAGGTCGCGGGCGCGGCGGACGAAGCGGAGTGCGTGGAGGTCGGCCTCGCCGTAGACGCGGTAGCCGGACGCCGTGCGCTCGGCCGGCCCGAGCAGGCCGGTTTCCTCGTAGTAGCGGATCATCTTGGCCGAGACGCCGCTGGCGCGGGCCGCCTCGCCGATGGTGACGCTCATGGCGTGCCTCCGGCGCGGCGCAGGCGCAGCGCGTTGCCGACGACGAAGACGCTGGAAAGCGCCATCGCGCCCGCCGCCAGCACCGGCGAGAGCTGCGGCCCGCCGAACACCGCGAGCGCGCCCGCGGCCACCGGGATCAGGGCGGCGTTGTAGGCGAACGCCCAGAACAGGTTCTGGCGGATGTTGGCCATGGTGGCGCGCGAGAGCGCGACCGCCTCGACGAGGCCGGTGAGCGCGCCCGACATCAGCACCACGTCGGCGCTCTCGACCGCCACATCGGTGCCGGTGCCGATGGCGAGACCGACTTCGGCTTCGGCCAAAGCGGGCGCATCGTTGATGCCGTCGCCGACGAAGGCGACCGGGCCGTGGGCGGCGCGCAGGCTCCGCAGGGCCTCGACCTTTCCCTCGGGCAGGAGTTCGGCGCGCACCTCTTCGATGCCGAGCGAGCGGGCCACGACCTGCGCCGTCGCGGAGGCGTCCCCGGTCAGCATCGCCACGGTGAGGCCGCGGGCCCGCAGGGCCGCGACCGCGGCGCGCGCCTCGGGCTTGACCGGATCGGCCACCGCCAGCAGGGCGGCGAGGCGACCGTCGAGGGCGAGATGGACCGGGCTCTTGCCTTCGCCGGCCAAGCGCTCGGCTTCCGCGGCCAACGGGGCGACATCGACGCCGAGCCGCTCCATGTGGCGGCGGTTGCCGAGCGCGACCGCGTTGCCCCCGACCCGCGCGGTGACGCCGTGGCCGGGCACGGCCTCGAACGCAAAAACCTCCGGCAGGGTGCCACCCTCGGCGCGGGCGGCCTCCGTGACCGCGCGGGCGATGGGGTGCTCGGAGCGGGCCTCGACGGCGCCGGCGATCGCCAACGCCTCGGCCCGCCCGACGCCGGGCGCCACCAAAAAGTCGGTGAGGCGGGGGCGGCCTTCCGTCAGCGTGCCGGTCTTGTCGAGGGCGACGACGCGGGCCTCCTGCAGGGCCTGCAACGCCGCGCCCTGGCGAAACAGCACGCCGCGCTCGGCGGCGCGGCCCGTCCCGACCATGATCGAGACCGGCGTGGCGAGCCCCATGGCGCAGGGGCAGGCGATGATGAGCACAGCGATACCCGCGACGATTGCCGGGCCGAGCGCGGGCGCCGGGCCGAGCGCCAGCCAGCCGAAGAAGGTCAGCGCGGCGACGCCCATGACGGCGGGGACGAACCACAGGGTGATGCGGTCCACCAGCGCCTGGACCGGCAGCTTGCCGCCCTGCGCCTCCTCGACCATGCGGACGATGCGGGCGAGCACCGTGTCGGCCCCGGTGCGGGTGACGGTGAGATCGAAGCCGCCGGTAGTGTTGAGCGTGCCGCCGACGACGGACGCCCCCTCGCCTTTCCGTACCGGCACCGGCTCGCCGGAGATCATGCTCTCATCGACGTAGGATTCGCCCGCCGTCACCGTGCCGTCGGCGGGCACGCGCTCGCCGGGACGCACCCGCACCCGGTCGCCGACGCGCAGACTCTCCACCGGCACTTCGTGTTCCTCATCGCCGTCGAGGCGGCGGGCGGTGCGGGGCGAGAGGTCGATCAGCCGGGCGATGGCCGCCCCGGCCCGGCCGCGGGCGCGGGCTTCCAGGGTCCGGCCGAGCAGGATCAGGGTGACGATGAGGACGCTCGCCTCGAAATACAGATGCGCCGCTCCCGCCGGGAGCCATTGCGGCGCCGCGACCGAGACGAGGGAGTAGAGGTAGGCCGCGCCCGCGCCCAGCGCGACGAGGGCGTTCATGTCGGGATGGCCGCGCAGCAGGTTCGGCACGCCGACGCGGAAGAAGCGCCGGCCCGGACCGGCGAGCACGAGGGTCGCCAGCACGGCCTGAAGCCACGCCACGGTGCCGCCACCGAGCCGGCTCGCGAGCGCGTGGTGGAAGCCGGGAAACAGGTGCCCGCCCATGTCGAGGACGACGACGGGGGCTGCGAGCGCGGCCGCGATCACGAGGTCGCGCCGCAGGGCCGCTTCCTCCTCCGCCTGACGGTCGGGGCGGGTGGTGTCCGCGGCGCGCTCCGACGTGAGCGGTTCGTAGCCGGCCTCGCGGATCACCGCCTCGATCTCAGTCAGCGAGACGGTGCCGACGGCGTGGCGCAGCTCGGCCCGGCCGGTGGCGAGGTTGACGCTCGCCGCGACCGCGCCGGGAAGGCTCAGCAGCGCGCGCTCGACGCGGCCCGAGCAGGAGGCGCAGCTCATGCCCTCGACCGTGACCGCGGTGACGGTCTCGGGCACGTCGTAGCCGGCCTTGCGGATCGCCGCCACGGCCGCGGCGGGCCGGGCGCCGGTCAGGCTTGCCCGACCAGTCGCGAGGTTGACCGAGACGTCGCGGGCTCCTGGCAAAGCGGCCAGCGCCCGTTCCACGCGGCCGACGCACGAAGCGCAGCTCATGCCCTCGACGGGCAGGCTCAGCCGGGACGGCGTTTCGTCCGCGCGGGAGGAGGAGACGGGGCGGTCTGCAATGGCTTCCATACGCGACAGATGGGGCTTCCCATGATGGGAAGGTCAAGGGCGCAGGTCAGGCCGCCATCGCACGGCATTCGCGCTCGCAGGCGCGGCAGGCGGCAACGCATTCGTCCATGTCGCCGACGTCCTCGCAGGAGCGGGCGCAAGCCGCGCAGATCTCGGCGCAGGCGCCGCATTGATGGCGATGGACCGGGCTGCCGATCAGCATCATCTGCGCGCTCGCCCGGCAGGCTTCGGCGCAGGCAAGCATGAGGCGAAAGTGCTCCGGCTCGACATGGCGCCCGCCCGTTTCGAGGCAGTGGTTCGAGGCCATGCCGAGGCAGGTGCGGTAGCAATGGAGGCAGGCCTCGAGGCAGGCCTGCATCGCGTCGGGAGTGTGGGCCATGTGATGGCTCCGCCGTGATGGGAGAAAGGGTCTCCCCCGGCCAACCGGGGGGCGCACGGCCCCGTTCCCAACCTCCAAGCCTGCCGCCCGTGGAGACGAGGAGCGCCGTCCGATTATCGACGGGCAGGGTTCCGGACGCCTCGGCGCCGGACGGATTCACTGCTTTCGCGAACCGCATCGCCGCACCGCCATCGGCAATTGCAGACATCCGGCCTAGGCCCGACGGCATAGCCACGGACAAATATACACATTATCCAATATTTCAGGCGAACCGCCATGGTGTTATAGTACCATTACCCGGGACGCCATTTCCTCCACCTAGTCAAAGCCTTCAGAGCGAGCGAGGTCGCGTCGGAGCCCATGGAACGCGCCATGACTGCACGATCGGTGGAAAGCCTCGTCGGCCTGCTCTCCTTCCTGCTCGCCGCGGGCACGATCCACCTTACGAGCGACGGGCGCGACATCGCGGCGGTGTGGCCGGCCAACGCCGTGCTCCTCGCCGCCCTGCTCGACCGCCGCCCCGGCACCGGCACGGGGGTGTACGTCGCCGGCTTCCTGGCCAACCTCGCCGCCAACATTCTTACGCGCGGGGTGAGTATCGGCCTTCCGCTCTACGGGCTGTGCAACCTCGTGGAGATCGGGCTCGCGGCCCGCCTGCTCCGGCCCGCGCTGGGGGAAGACGGCCTCCTGAGCGCGCCCTCCGTCGTCGGGCGGTTCATCGTGGTCTGCGGCCTCCTCGCCCCCGCGCTCAGCGGCGTCGGCGGGGCCACGATCGCCGCGCGCCTGTACGGGCAGGACTTTTGGGATTCCTTCACCACCTGGATCCTCAGCGACGGCCTGGGCCTGCTGATCCTCACGCCGTTCTTCTCGGCGCTGCTGCGGGGCGACTATCGCCGGTGCTTCGCCGACAGGAACGGACGGCAGCGCCTGGAAGCCGCGGGGCTGCAGGCGCTGACTGCGGCGGTCGCCTACGGGGTGTTCTACGTCGCCGCTCGGCCGCTGCTGTTCGTGCTGTTCGGCCCGGTGATGCTGGTGACCTTCCGGCTCGGACGGCTCGGGACGACGCTGGCGGTGATGATCATCGCAGCGATCGGCGCCGTCGCGACGCTCAGCGGGCATGGGCCGATCGCCACGATCGCGCCGGACCCGCGCGAGCAGGCCGTGCTGTTCCAGCTCTTCCTGGCCGGGCTGCTGCTGACCTGCCTGCTGGTGGCGGCGGCCCTCTCGGCGCGGGGCGCGCGCTTCACCTCGCTGTCGCGCAATGCCGAGGCCTTGCAGGTCCAGCGGGCGGAACTCGCGCGTCTCGCGGCCACGGACGCCCTGACCGGCATCCTCAACCGCGCGGCCTTCGGCGCCACCGCCCTGGCCGTGATGCAGGACCCGTCCGGCGCGCCGCTGAGCCTGATCGCGGTCGATCTCGACCTGTTCAAGCCGATCAACGACCGCCACGGCCACCGCACCGGGGACCGGGCGCTGATCCATCTGGTCTCGGTCCTGCAAGCGGGATTGCGCGAGCACGACGCGATCGGGCGCGTCGGCGGCGACGAGTTCCTCATCCTGCTGCCGGGGACCGAACGCGACCAGGCCGAGGCGATCGCGAAGCGGCTGCAGGAGGCGCTGCACCGCGCGCCGATGACGCTCGACGACGGCACCGCGCTGCGGCTGGCGATGTCCTGCGGCGTCGCGCAGCATCGACCTGGGACGAGCTTCGAGGAGTTCGTCCACACGGCCGACATGGCGCTCTACGCCGCCAAGCGGGCCGGGCGCCGCGACGCGTCGGCGGCGTAAGGCTGCGGGCCGATGCGGCGCAGGGAAGACCTCTACTCGTCGCTCAGCCTCAGCCTGCCATCGACGAAGACCGCTCGCGCCCAGGTGTCGGCATAAGAGTCGGCCCCGAACCGGTAGTCCTTGGTCCATTTTTCGGGCGGCAGCTGCATGAACCCGCCGACTCGGACCTCCCCTTGGGTGAAGTGCGATCCGCAACTGGTGGTGTCGTAGAGGACGCCGAACGTGCGCGGAAGCTCGCCCCGGATGGGCCGCACGATCCGCAGGCGTGCAAACCGCTGGAATTCCGAGACCTTTCGGACGCGCAGCACCTTCACCTCGCCAACGAGGATGCGTTCGGGCCATGTCACGACGGAGCCCGGTGCCGGAAGCCGGATATCGCATGCCAGCGCGGTCGTTGCCGACGGCAGCAGCATCGCAAGACACATCAACCCGAGGCGCATCGACCCTCTCCCCCATCGACATCGCGGTCTTCACACGGCCGCGGCGGAAGCCGCGAGCCTCGCCGGTCATCCCTCCGGCGACGCCTCCGCCACCTCCGGCCGGTACGCCGGCAGCGTCACCCGCACCGTCGTGCCGGCCCCGAGCTCGCTCTCAATGCTGAGCCGGCCGCGGTGGCGGTTGAGGCTGTGCTTGACGATGGCGAGGCCCAGCCCGGTGCCGCCCTGCTGGCGGCTCGACGCGACGTCGACCCGGTAGAACCGCTCGGTCAGGCGCGGGATGTGCTCGGGCGCGATGCCGGGGCCGGCGTCGCTCACCCGCAGCTCGATCCGGTCGGGGCGGCCCTCGCCATCGGCGACGCGGTGGAGCGAGATCGTCACCACGCCGCCGCTGCCGCCGTACTTCATCGCGTTCTCGACGAGGTTCTCGATCACCCGCTGAAGCTCGTCGCGCTCGCCCAGCACCGGCATCGGCGCGTCGGGCGCCTCGACCGACAAAGCGATGCCGCGCTCGCGGGCGAGCGGGGCCTGCATATCCACGAGCTGGCGGGCGATCCGGGCGAGATCGACGGGACGCGTCGGCGCCACGTGCTCGCGCAGCTCGATGCGCGAGAGCGAGAGCAGGTCGTCGATGAGCCGCGTCATCCGCTGCGCCTGGGTGCGCATGATCCCCAAGAACTGCTCGCGGGCGCGGGCGTCGTCGCGGGCCGGGCCCTGGAGGGTCTCGATGAAGCCGAGCAGCGCCGAGAGCGGCGTGCGCAGTTCGTGGCTGGCGTTCGCCACGAAATCGACCCGCATGGTCTCCAGGCGGCGCGCCTCGGTGAGGTCGCGCAGGAACAGCACGATGTTGGGCTCGCCGCCCCCCGGCATCTCGGGCATCGGCAGCGCGCCGATCTGCACCGCGAAGGCGCGCTCGGTCGGCAGGCGGGCGACGTAATCGACGGTCAGGCTCGCGCCGGTGCGCAGCACCTCCTCGATGCCGTCGAGGATGTCGGGGGCGCGTAAGGAAAACGAGAGCGGATGGCGCAGCTTCAGCCCCGGCAGCAGGCGGCGGGCGGCGGGGTTGGCCTCCATCACGACGACGCGGCGGTCCACGAGGATGACCGGATCGGGGATGTTGGCGAGCAGCGCCTCGGCGACCGCATGGCGGGCGGGCAGGCCGGGCTCGCGCGGGGGCGGCGCCACCGGGCGCCGGGTGCGGCCGAGCAGGCCGCCGACGATCAGAGCGGGCACGGCCGAGACGATCAGGGCGGTATCGACATGGCCGGCGAGCGCCGCGCCGGTGAGGACGACGGCGACCGTCACCGCGGCGCCGATCCAGGCCGACGGGTCCGAGGCCACGGTCAGGTCCTCGCGCGCATCACGGGTCGTTCGCCGCCCGGCGGCGGCGCAGCCGCGACAGGCCCTCGTAGACGCCGAGCATCAGCAGGGCGAGCACGAAGGGCACGAGGTAGTAGCAGATGCGAAACAGCAGCAGCGAGCCCAGCACCTCGTCGCGGGGCAGGTAGGACAGGGCGATCAGGATGGTGGCCTCGAACACGCCGAGGCCGCCCGGCGCGTTCGAAGCGATGCCGAGCATGGCGGCGAGCACGTAGATCGCGAGGAACGTGGTGAAGCCGAGCGTCATGCCGTCCGGCAGCAGCACGTAGAGCACGGCCGCCGCCGCGCAGACGTCGCCGATGCCGACCAGCATCTGGCTGAACGAGACGGTGGCGCCGGGAAGTTCCAGCTGCCACTGGCGCACGGTGATGTAGCGGCGCTTGACCGAGACCCAGGCGATGTAGCCGAGCACCGAGCCCAGCGCGCCGAAGCCGAGGATCTGGTTGAGCCGCACCGTCGTGTTCACGCCGATGCTCTGGAAGGTGAGGCTCGCGAGCTGCCCCGCCTCGATGATGAGGCTGAGGCCCAGCACCACCCCCATGCCGAGCCAGAAGGTGAAGCCCGCGATCACCGTGAGCGCGGCGATCTTGGCGGCCGAGAGCCCGCGCTTGGAGTAGATCCAGTAGCGGATCGTCGCCGCGGTGATGAGCGGGAAGCCGAGGGTGAAGCTCACCGCGTAGCTCGTGAACGAGGCGAGCGCCGTCGTCCGGTAGGGCACCTTGAGCCGGAGTTGGCGCAAAGCCAGCGCGTCGTAGCAGGTGAGGAACAGGTAGCTCACCGCCACCATCCCGAAGGCCTCGGCGAGTTGCCGGTTGGTGACCTCGGTGAAGGCCTTCTGCAGTTCGGCCCAGGTGATCTCTTCCGAGAGCTTCCACAGCACGAACAGCGAGGCGAGGATGAGGATGATACTCGCCAGCGTGCCGAACCAAGCGTAGGGGCCGCGCTTCACCTTCGGCCCGGCGGCCTCGCCGTCCGAGGCGGCCTCGGCCGGTGCGGCTTTGGCCGCCGGCTTATGCTTTCCGGCAAAATTCATCTGAGATCGGCGCACGCCTCCGCTGATCGCCCGCCTCGCGCCGTCGGCGCGCGTCGCGACCCGAGCGGGTGCCCTGCTCGCCCGCCCCGGCGCATTTAGGGTCAAAGCCCGCCAAAGGCCAGCGAGCGCGCCGACGATGCACACCCGCCCTGCGCGCCGATGGCGACGGACACGGCGATGTCATCCCTTCGCGGCGAGCCGGATTGCCGCCTCGCGAAAGCCGGCCAGGATGCGCTCGCGCACCGCGGGCGACGTGCAGACATAGGTCGGGCTCGGATGCGGCACCGGAATCACCGGCAGATCGGGCCGCAGTTCGGCCAAGGGTGCGGCGGCCTGCGCGGCGAAGCGCCCGGCCGGCACCACGACGGCGAGCCGCGGCAGCAGCGCGAGCAGCGGGGCGAAGTAGGGCGCGGCGGCCTTAGCCTCGGCGCGCCGCGGGGCGCGGTTGCGGGCGCCGGGCGCGTGGATCACCCAGGGGATGGCGTTCCAGATCAGCGTGTTGCCCCGCGCGATGCCGGCCTCGGCGAGGAAGCGGAACAGGTTGGCCGCCGTGCCGGTGGCGTTGTCGCGGGAGACGAAGCCGGTGCGGCCGATCGACGGACCGGGGGTTTCGAGGAGCAGCAGCAGGCGCGCCGCGACCCCGCCGTCGAGCGGGTCGGGATCGGGCACGGGGGCGCCGCGCTCGGCGGCGATGGTTCGGGCAAGCGCCCGCAGGGGGGCGATGTGCGGGGCGCCGAGCAGGGCGCGGCGGGCTTCGAGGGCGGCCGGGTCGGCGAGGGTTTTGGGGGTGGTGGGTGGCGCCCCGGCGTGCCTCGGATCATCCGGGATGTCCGTCGGGCCCTCCGAGCCGCGTCGAGCGCGGGTCCCCTCCCCCTTGCGGGGAGGGGTCAGGGGTGGGGGTCGGCCAGAAGGCACCACTGCGCTCAATCCTGAACCACCCCCACCTCCTACCTCCTCCCCGCAAGGGGGAGGAGACGCTCCGTCCTGCTCACGAAACGGCGGGCGGGTACGGGAGAACCAACCTCGCCTGAGCCAAACCGGATCAGCCCAAGATCCCATCCGGCAACCGCCCTTGCACCAGGAACCGCTCGATCCCCTGCTCCGCGGCGAGCCGCGCCTTCAACCCCTCCGCCCCGCCGAACTGGAACCCGATCTGCGAGGCATACGCCGCGCAGGCCTCGGCCTTGCAGCGCTCGGCCTCCGCGCCGAGGCGGACCGTCTGCTCGGGATAAGGCTCGAACAGGTGGCGCAGCGGCTCCTTCGGCGTCGCGTCGCGCACGGTGTAGGGAAAGTCGCGCCACCACAGCACCGGCAGCGGCGGCTGGGCGCCGCGGAAGGCGCGCACGACCTGGACGTGATCGACATGGCCGCCGACCGCTTGCGGCGCGAGGATCAGGTCGGGGCGCGTGTCGGTCATCAGGCGTTCGAAGGCGTCGGCGAGGTTGAGGCCGACGTTGTCGTCGGGGCGCAGTTCCGCGAACAGCTCGGGGGCCGATGCGTAGCCGCGGTGCGGCGCCTCGCGGAACGGGAGATGGACCGGGGGCTCGATGCCCAGCGCCTCGGCCGCCACCACGTCTTCCGCCCGGCGCAGAGCCATGTAATCGACCTCCGCCCCGAGTCCCTTGTCGAGCTGGCAGGCGAGCGCGAAGCCCTTTGGGTCGGCGACGGAGGCGGTGAACACCGTCGCCATCACGACCTGCCAGCCGTTGGCGGCCAGCCGCGCCAGCGTGCCGCCCGCCGAGAAGGCGGCGTCGTCGAGATGGGGCGAGATCGCGAGGGCGACGGGCATCAGAGCAGGTGCGGCTCGGCGCGGAAGCGGCAGGACGGATCGTAGGGCAGTTCGTCCGCAAAGTCCGTGTGCGGTGCCTTCCCGGCGACCTGCGCGTACACATCCATGATCTGGCGCCCGACCGCATTCCACGAATAGACCCGGCGGCACTCCTCCAGCCCGTCGCGGGCGAGGCGGTTGCGCAGGTCGTCGTCCTCGACCACGCGGCCGAGCGCCTTGGCGAGCGCCGGCACGTCGCCGGGGTTCACGAGCAACCCGTTCTCGCCGTCGCGCAGGCAGTCCGAGACGCCGACCGAGTGGGTCGAGACCACGGCGAGCCCCGAGGCCATCGCCTCCAGAATCGTGTTGGAGAAACCTTCCGCGTAGGTCGGCGAGACGAACACGTCGGCCTGGCGGTAGAGGTCCGGCACGGTGTCGTAATCGGCGTAGCCGGTGAAGCGCACCTGATGCGAGGTGAAGCCGATGGCCTCGGCGCGCGCGCGGGCGGCGTCCACGTCCGGGCCGATGCCGGAGATGGTGGCGTCGAACGGCAGGCCGGCCTCCCACAAGCGCTCCAGGGCGTCGAGGAAGTCGAGCACGCCTTTCCGGCGATCGACGCGGCCGTGATAGAACAGGCGCACCGGCTCCTCGTCCTCGCGCTCGGCCTCGAAGCGCGCGCCCGGCGTGAACCGGGCGGTGTCGACGGCGCCCGGCACGATGGTGAAGCGGGCGGGGGCCGAGCCGAGCCGGTCGCAGACTTCCCTCACGAAGGACTCGCCGCCGATCAGAAGGGCGTTGGCGTGGGCCAGCACCTCGACCATCGCGACGCGGTGGGTCTCGCAGCAGGAGCCGACCCAGTGGCCGTCGCCCCCCTGGATCGACACCACGGTGGGCAGGCCGAGCCGCTTGCCGGCGACCAGCACGGCCCAGCCGGTCGGGTAGCCGTACTGCGCGTGCAGCACGTCGAACGGCTTTTTCGCGTGCTCGGCTTGAATCGTGGCGATCATCTCCTCGATGTCGCGTTCGAAATCGCCGTTTTCCTGCTCGCCGCGCTGCTCCAGGCCGATGACGTGGACGCCCGGCACCGGGGGCGGCGGGCCGCCGCCATAGACGCGCGTGCCGAATTCGTCGCCGCGGTACTGCGAGATCATCGTAACGTCGTGGCCCGCCCCCGCAACCTCGCGCAAAAGATTCTGGGCGTAGACGCTCATGCCGGAGATCGCCGGGAAGTAGCGGCGGCTGACGAAGCAGATTCTCATGGATTAGGCAGTCCCGGAACGGGGGTCTCGCGGGGCGTCTCGTCCGGCCGGGGCAGGCCGGGGCCGGGGCGGCGGCACGTGCGCAGGTATTCGAGGGCTTGGCCCACCATCACGTCGGCCCGGTGCGAGTCGCGCGACAGCTCCACGCAGACGAGCTTTTGGAAGCCGATACCATCGAGGGCGTCGAGAACGGAGGCCACGTCCATGTCGCCCTCGCCGAAGGGCAGATGGATGTGCTCGCCCCGCTTCATGTCCTCGATCGCCACCGTGCCGATCCGGGGTGCGAATTCCGTCACCGCCGCCGCCGGGTCGCGCTCCTGCGTGACGAGGCAGTGGCCGGTGTCGAGAGCGAGATGCAGGCCGGGGATGTCGAGGTCGGCGAAGTCGTCCAGCGTCTCGATCAGCATGCCGGGCTCGGGTTCGAGCGCGGCGACGACGCCCTTCTCGGCGGCGAAGTCGGCGACCTCTTTGAGACCCTCGATCAGCCAGCCCCGCGCCGCGCCGTGATCGACGCCGGGTTTCGGCACGCCGGCCCAGAACGAGACGGCCTCCGAGTTCAGGATCTTGCCGATTTCGATCGCCCGCTTGAGGAAGCCGACCCGGCGGGCACGGCCCGCGGCGTCGGCGGTCACCAGCGTCGGCTCGTGCTTCGCGGTCGGGTCGAGCAGGAAGCGGGCGCCGGTCTCGATTACCGAGCCGAGTTCGAGCCGGCTCAGGATGCTGGCGATGCGGTCGGCCTCGACCACCCAATTGTCGGCGAAGGGGTCGAGATGGTGGATGTCCAGCGTCAGCGCGACGCCGTCGTAGCCGGCGTCCCCGATGAGGCGGATCGCGTCCTCGATCCGGTGGTTGGCGGTGCCGTTGGTGTTGTAGGCAAAGCGCAGCGTCATGCCGGCCTCCGATCGGCGCGGCGGCCCTGGCGCTCGTAGCGGAACGGGGCGTGGTGCGATTCCGGCTCGCGGTAGAGCGGGTAATGCGAGCCGACGATCTTTTCGGCGAGCGCCGTGTCGAACAGCGGCTGGCCGCCGAAGCGTTCGATCGCCTCCGGGGGCAGGCGCACGGGGAGCAGCGTGTCGGTGGGGGTGCCGAAGCGGATCAGCGGGTGGTCGCGGTCGATGAGCTTGCGCGTATTGCGCTCGCCGATGCGGTAGTAGCTCATGGTCTCGACTTCGAGCCCCGGCACGATCGCCTTGACGACGCCGATGCCGCCGCCGGGGGGCGAGCAATCGACGTAGAGCACGTCGAACCCGGCCTGCTCCAGCCGCTCGCGGGCGATTCTTCCGCGGGCATGGCCGTCCGGCGCGGGGGTCGTCGGCAACTCGGAAAACGCCTTGGTGCTGCGCTGGGAATAGACCGTCTCGCCGAGCACCCCGCGGAGTTCGGCGGGCTTCATGTCGATCCAGGCGAGCATGGCCTGGAGCGCGCGGCTCTCCTCCAGATCGAGACTCGGCAGCGCCTTCTGGATGAAGGCCTCGACGTAGCCGGGGGGCGCCACGGTGTCGGCCAGCGCCAGCGGCCCGTGCCCGAAGGTTTTTCGCACACGCGCCGCCTGGAATTCCAAGAGAGCCTTGCGCAGAGCGCGTTCGCGGTCGGGGTCGCAGGCCTCGCCGCAGGCCGAGAGTGCGATGGGCGCGGGCGTGCGGGCCGGATCCTCGTCGTAGCCGACGACGTAGAGGTTGGTCATGCCGAATTCGTCGGTGGCGAATTTCGGGAGCGCCCGGATGCCGAGCCCTTCGAGGCGGTCGAGCATGGCGCGGGTCTCGGGGCCGATGCCGGTAAGATCCAGCATCACGCCCTGGTCGAGCGCGCGGAACAGCAGGCCGTTGCCGTCGCGCTGGAGCATTTCGAGCAGGCCGTGGCCGAGCGCAAACTCCACGTCCGGGCCGGCGCCGAGGCCGTTGGTGATGAGGTTGGTGAAGGGCTGGTAGCCCTGGCGCAGCTCGAAATAGTCGGTCGCGGCGACATCGAGGGGCGCCCAGACGGATTCACCCGTTCGCGCCCGCACGGCGCGGGTCCAGTCGAGGGGGGTGTCGCGGTCCACCGAGGAGCCGGCGGGGAGGCCGAGCGTCAGCGGATCGACCACCGCGCCCGCGCCGTGGACGCGCACGAGGTCGTGGTAGGAGCGCTGGTCCTCGTTGTCGCCGCCTCGCGCCCGCAGGCGCGGCAGCAGGGCGACCGAGGGCATCAGGTTCTCGGCGATCTCGGCCACCGCGCCGATCAGCGCCTCGTCGTCGGTGGCGCCGTAGCCGATGCCGGACGGCATCGCGCCGACATAGAACGGATCGTCGAGGAAGAGCGCCACGAACCAGACCGGGATGCCGGTGCGGTCGAGCCCCGCGAGGTTGAAGCCGACGACGCGGCCCTCGGGCAGCACGTCGAGATAGGCCCGCACCGGCTCGGGCAGCCGCTCGGGCAGCCCCTCGATGACGCGCGGGGCGCCGCGGCGATAGGCGCGGGGCGCGGCGAGCGTCGCGTGGCGGGCGCGGTCGTCCCGGTCGAGGGTCTCGGTCATCGCTTTTCCATCCGCAGAACCGAACCTCGTTCCACCCTCACCCTCATCCTGAGGTGCTGAGCGCAAGCTCAGCCTCGAAGGAGGGCTCCAGTATGCGCGCGATCCGCTGGAGCCCTCCTTCGAGGCTGCTTCGCAACACCTCAGGAAGAGGGGGTTGGGTGGGACGGGGCCAGTTTCCTCTCTCTGGTTGCCTTCAGGCCGCGTCGCGGCCCGCGGGCGTGCCGGCCGCCGCGTAGGCGCGGGCGATCAGGCGCATGGTGTGAAGGTCGCGCTCGGCGTCCCAGGCGGCGCGCAGGGCCGGCTCGCGGAGCGCTCGGCCGAAGGCGCGCACCTGTTCGAGGAAGGGCGAAGCGTCGGTGTCGAAGGGGATCGGCCGGCTCGCGCCGGTCGCGCCGTCTGTGAAGGTCACCGAGCCGCCCGCGGTCTGGCCCATCGTGTCGATGGCCGTCAGCAGGCCCCCCGTGCCGACCACTTCGAGGCGGCGGCGCGGGAGCGCATCGGGGCAATTGTAGGCGACGTTGAGTTGGGCCAGCGCCCCGCCCTCGGTGCGGCCGATCAGCAGGGCGCCGTCATCGACGGCGTAGTCCTGGGCGCGGGCCTGGGTCATGGCGGCGATCTCGACGAGGGGCTCGCCGAGGAGGAAGTCGACGAGATCGAGGCCGTGGGGGGCCAGATCCATCAGGGCGCCGCCTCCCGCCTGGGCCGGGTCGATGCGCCAGTTCGGTTGCCCCTGAAACGAGGTCCAGGCGCGGTCGAGCCAGCAGGCATAGACGATGCGGACCGCCGTCACGGTGCCGATGCGGCCGTCGCGGATCGCGGCGCGCAGCGCCGCGTGGCCGGGGTGATGGCGCTGGTCGAAGGCGGTGCCGTAGAAGGCGCCGGACCTGCGCACGGCCGCCGCCATCGCCTCGGCGTCGGCGAGGATCGCCGCCATCGGCTTCTCGCAGAGCACCGCCTTGCCGGCGGCGCACAGCGCCTCGACGGCGCCGCGGTGGAGATGGTTCGGGGTCGCGACGTAGACCGCCTCGACCTCCGGCTCGGCGATCAGGCCGGCGAGATCGGCGTGCGCGCGGGCGCCCTCGGCCTCGGCCGCAGCCCGCGACGCCTCGCCCGGATCGGCCACCGCGACGAGGCGATGCCCGGCGGCGCGGATGCCCGGCGCCATGTAGTCGCGGGCGACCCAGCCGTAGCCGACGATGCCCCAGCCAACGGGTTTCATCACCAGCGCTCCGGCAGATCGACGTATTCGCGCCGCCGCACCCGCTCGACCTCGGGCGCGTCGGGCTTGCCCTCCCAGGCGATGGCCTGGGGCCCGTCCGAATGCAGCGGATAGGTGGCTTGGGTCGCGTATTCCGCCTCGTAGCGCTCGGACGGCCAGCGGATGGCGAAGCCCTCGTCCTCGGCCGCGTAGAGCGGATTGAGCTGGAGCCTCGCGTCGGCGGGCGGCAGGGTGATGCCGTCGATCACCGCGCGGGGGGCCGGGCGCATGCCGGGGCCGGCGACCACCGAGAACGCCTCGCAGGTCTTGAGATGGCCGGGCTCCTGCGGCTGCGGCGCGCGGGCCTCGACCAGCGCCCGGGTCAGTTCGGCATCGTCGTAGACCAGCGCGTCTGGGAAAAGCTCTTCCACTTCAGCGGAAGAAATCGCCTTGCCGGCCGAGAAGCCAGGGCGGCCGCTGTTGTGGATGTGGCTCACCGCGAGCCAGCCCTCGTCGCCCGCGGTCTTGCGCAGGCAGGCCAGCACGCCGGGCTTGTCGTCGAGGAAGTAGAAGGCGTCGTTGCAGATCACGAGATCGACCGGCGCCTCGGCGATCGGCCAATGGGCTGAGGCCGCGTCGAAACAGACGAACTGCGCCTTGTCGCCGACGACCCAGTGACGGGCGACCCAGAGCTTGGCGAACACCACGTCGCCGCCCGCGACCTTGACGCCGCGGCGGCGCAATTCGCGCAGGTAATGGCCGATGCCGCAGGCGAGTTCGAACGCGCAGCCCGGCTCGTTCCAGTGAGCTTCGAGCAGACTCAAGCCCGCGAGATAGGTCGGGTCCGACCAGCGGTTGACGAAGTAGTCGCCGACGCGGCCCCAGCCGAGGAGATCGACGGCCTCGCGCAATGTCAGCCCATCGCGCTCGGCGATGAGGCGGCGCAGGTCGTCCGGGTCGGCGGGCGGCCCGGTCCACCAATCGTCCTGATCGGCGAGCAGCAGGATCAGCGCCTCGTCCTCGCGGTCGGCGTCGAGCGCTTCCAGCACGACCTCGACCAGCCGCGCGCGGCCGGTGCGGAGATAGGGAATGCCGTCGATCACCGGCCAACGCTGGCCGGTCTCGACATCGCGCAGGGCGTGCGCGCCGTCGGCCTTCAGCGGATGGCCGGTCTCGGGGGAGAGCAGATCGAAGGGGATCATGACCGGGTGGGCCGGAGCGCGTTCTGTGTCACGGAATCCGCATATCGGTCAGCACGCGATCCTGGAAAGCCTTCACCGGCCCGGCATGGACCAGTTCCATCTCGCCGAGCACCGTGTCCATGGTGAGCGAGGCCGCCCGCAGGTGCTGGGCGATCTGCAGGACGCGGTCGATCGAGTCGGCGGCGTGGAAGGCGCGGCCCTCCGCGGTCGCGTCGTCGGGCAGCACCGCACGGGCGGAGCGCACGGTTTCGCGCAGGGGCTGGTCCAGTTCGTCCAGCGCCCATTCCGAGCAGCGCGCGACGATGGGCCAGAGATGGTCGCCGAGCAGCATCTCGCCGGTGAAGCCGGCATCCGGCATCGCGGCGTTGTGGAAGTGGTGAGCCATGGCCGCCAGAAAGACCGTGGTCGGGTCGGCCCGGTAGAACGGGCTCAGCAGCACGCCGTAGACCGCCACGACGAGGCAGTGCTCGGCATGGTTCTCCGGCGGCTCCAGCAGGATGCGCGGCTTGCCCGGACAGGTCACGCCCGCCCGCGGCTGCTGCGCCAGCGCGCCGACGAAGCCGGGCACGGGGCCGGCTTGGAGGTCGGCCGGACGGCGCAGGGCCTCCCGCAGCCGCTCGTGCAGCGCCGGATCGACATCTTCGGCGACCGCATCGAGCCCCGCCACGAGGATGGCGGAGGCTTGGGTATCGTCGAGCCCGACCGCGGCGAGGAACGCCGCGTCGAGGTCGCAGAGCCGCGCGGCGGCGAGCGCCTTGGCGGTGATGTCGAGGGCGACCGTCTCCGGCGCCGTGCCGCCAGTGAGCGCCGACCACCCTTGCGCGAACAGCCGCTCGGCGATGGAGCCGTCGCAGCCCGCCGAGCGGACGCGCTTCAGGTCGCCGAGTTCGACCAGGAGGTCCCGCAGCGCGAGCGGCGCCGCGGGACCGGTCTCGGAGAATCCCGCCACGGGCGGGGCTTTCTCAGCGCACGCCCAGCCAGTCGAACAGCATCCGCTGCTGCTTGCCGAAATCGTGCTCCGGACCGTGGCCGTTCTTGACCATCGGCGCCTTGAAGAAGGTCGAGAGCTGCTCCTGCACACCGCCGTCGCCGCGGGTCTTGGCGAGGTCGAGGACGCGGGCGATCTCGATCACGAGCGGGGCGGCCAGAATCGAGTCCTTGCAGAGGAAGTTGACCTTGATCTGCATCCGCTGGCCCATGAAGCCGGTGACGTCGATGTTGTCCCAGGCTTCCTTGTCGTCGCCGCGCGGGCGGTAATAGTGAATGTGCACGAGGTGATCCTCGACCGGATAGCCGAGGATCGAATCGAGCACCGTGCCTTTGGTGTTCAGCTTCGACTGGAGCGAGTCCTTGTCGTTCAACGCAAGGCCGTCGCGGTTGCCCAAAATGTTGGTCGAGAACCAGCCGTCGACGTGGAGCGAGCGGGCCTTCAGCGCCGGGGCCAGCACCGTCTTCATCATGGTCTGGCCGGTTTTGCCGTCCTTGCCGGCGACCGGGACGTTCAGCTCGCGGGCGAGTTCGAGGAGCGCCGGCACGTCGGCGGCGACGGAGGGGGTGAAGTTGGCATACGGCACGCCGCTCTTGATCGCCGCATAGGCGTAGAGCATCGCGGGCGAGATCGACTCGTCGCTCGAATCCAACCCCTTCTCGAAGGCGTCGGAGGAGTTCAGCACCGCCTGCGACAGGTCGGGCCAGCGCTCGGTCGAGGCGAGGTTCACCACGACGACGTCGTCGAGGTTGCTCTCCTTGCGGAAGCGGTTGAGGTCGTTGGCGATGACCGAGACGGCCTCGCGGTGGTCCTTGGCGACGATGCGGTTGGCGCCGTCGATGTTCTTGCAGAACTTGGCCGAGCCGACGGCGGGCCAGGGGGTGATGCCCTTGAGCGCCTGAGCGCCGTTGTCGATGTCCTCACGCGTCAGCACGCCGTGGCCGGTGGCGGCGGAGGCGAGGTCGTCGCCGTTCAGGTCCCAGCCGCCGAAGACGAGGTCCTTGTAGTCCGCCATGCCCGGCACGGGCACGCCCGCGAGCGGCAGGCCGTCCAGACGGTTCGAGCCGGACTTGATCGTCTCGATGCCGGCGATGGCGGTCGTGGCGACCGCACCGCCCATGCCGACGAACGCCACTCCGACGCGTCGACCGGTCTGAATGCCCATGAACCCGACTTTCTGCTGTGGTGGCGCGGACGCCTTAGGATGACCCCTAACTGGTCGCCGCGCAGCCCATGACAACTGTGGCCTAGCTGGTCCGTTCCGAGGACGGATGCGCCTTGTTTGACGCAGGGCGATGTCGCAGGCCCAGGCGCGAAATCGTTAATTTATCGTAAACACAGTGGCTTAACGGCCCATTAACGCGACCACGTTTGGATCACGGGGTGGTCCCATTGTGGTCACACCCGGCGGCGAAACACTCCGCCGTCAAAAGAAGCCCGGCCGAAAAGACGCCGGAGCACCAAAAGGAAGACCGATGGGGGTTTACCCGGAGCCGGCGCTTTGCGCCGACGACGTGAGCCGACTCGTGCCTTGCGGGTCGCTCGCCAGCGCAGACGCGGTCCCCGGCCGCGCCACCTCTCGGGCGGGTTCCGCCGCCCGCCTTTCCCTTGCCCTGCTCGCGGGCCTCGTCCTGCTCTCCGCCCCGCGCGCCGCGGACGCCACCGAGGGCGACATCGCCGTCTCGATCCCGGCGCTGGTGCGCGCCGAGATGCGGGCCGACCTCCGCTCCGCCGACGCCGCGCCCGAATGGGGCGGCGCCGCGCTGACCGGCCAGGACGACACCGTGTCGGCTCCCGTCGCCCGCGTGCAGGGGGCGATGGGCGC
Organism: Methylorubrum subtropicum; assembly: GCF_038442325.1. Lineage (NCBI taxonomy): Bacteria > Pseudomonadati > Pseudomonadota > Alphaproteobacteria > Hyphomicrobiales > Methylobacteriaceae > Methylorubrum > Methylorubrum subtropicum. The sequence continues at coordinate 34,420 of NZ_JBBXMW010000020.1, forward strand.
CCCCCGCGACGGCGAGGACGAGGTGCTGCGCTTCGGCGACATGAGCGTGCCGCGCGACCTCGTGGCCACCATCGTGCGGGCCTCCGAGGCCACCGGCGTCGATCCGGTCTATATGATGGCGCTCGCCGACAAGGAATCCAGCTTCGACACCGACGTGAAATCCTCCGCCTCCTCGGCGCAGGGGCTCTTTCAGTTCGTCACCGGCACGTGGCTGGAGATGATCCGCACCTACGGCGCCCGCTACGGTCTCGAGGCCGAGGCCGCCGCCGTGAAGGGGAGCGGCGGCGCCATCACCATCGCCGACGCCGGCATGCGCAAGCGGGTGCTGGCGCTCCGCAACGACCCGTTCGTCTCCGGCCTGATGGCGGGCGAGCTGATCAAGCGCGACCGCGCCCGCATCGAGGCCCGGATCGGCCGGGCGCTCAAGACCACCGAACTCTACCTCGCCCACTTCCTCGGCACGGCGAGCGCCGGAAAGTTCCTCTCGCTCAGCGCCGAGGATCCGGACAAGGTCGCCCAGAAGGTCTTTGGCCGCGCCGCGCGGGCCAACCGCTCGATCTTCACGGCGAAAGCCGGCGGCAAGCGCCGCAGCCTCACGGTCGCCGAGGTGCACGAGCGCCTCGACGGCATGATCGACCAGCGCATGAGCCAGTATCAGGCCATCGCCGAACTCGCCGGCCAGACCCAGGAACAGGCGGTGGCCGACACCCCGATCCTCGACGCCCGCCTGCGGCTCGACGGGGCGGTGGCTCCGGGGCTGACGACGCGGACGATTCAGTAAAGCGATCATCGACTGACCGCGGCGACGCCCGCGCATCCCCTCGCCCCGCTGTGCGGGGAGAGGGCTTCGGCGACCCCGTTGTCGCCGAAGCGAGGCGGCAGCCGAAGGTGAGGGGGCGCTTCCGAAGGAGCCTCTTCCGTCAAGTCCCCCTCACCCTCGCTACCGCTTGTCGCGACGACGACGAGGTCGTCGCGACCCTCTCCCCGCGTGCGGGGAGAGGGGGCTCGGCGGCACCGATCCGGGCAAAAAGAATCAATGTCCGGCCGGCGCCTGCCCGCCGGACTTAGCGCTCTTCAAGAGCAGCGCCAGCGGCACCGCCGTCATCGCCATGATGGCCAGCACCTTGAACACGTCGATATAGGCCCAGAGCGCGACTTGCGTCTGCACTTGCTGCGCGATCCAGGCCAGCGCCTGCCGCTCGGCGTCGGGGCCGGCGAAGCCCCGCTGCGAGAAGTAGGCGGTCGCCTGCCGCATCGTCTCCTGATAGGCGGGCTCGACCGAGGAGACGTGCTCGCCGAGCCGGCTCTGGTGGAATTGCTGGCGGTAGGCGAGCGTGTTCTGGGCGATGCAGACGCCGACCGAGCCGCCGACGTTGCGGGCGACGTTGATCAGCGCCGAGGCCTGATCGGTCCGATCCTTGGCGATCCCCTGGTAGGACGCCGCCGTGATCGAGAGAAAGATCATCGGCAGGCCGATGCCGATGTAGATGCGCGACCACATGAAGAACGAGAAGCTCGATTCGCCGTTGAGGCGCGTCAGGTCGAGCATGCCGACGGCGATGATGGTGGCGCCCGTCGCGATCAGCCATTTCGGCGCGACGAAGCCCGAGAGGCGCCCGGCCACGAACATCATCACCACGGTCACCGCTCCGCCGGGCCCGAGCACGAGGCCGGAGAGCGTCGCGGTGTAGCCGTAGAGTTCCTGGGTGAGCTGCGGCAGGAACTGCGTGGTCGAGATCAGGATCGCGCCGGTCGCCAGCATCACGAGGAAGCAGGCGCCGAACTGGCGCTGCCCGATCAGGCGCAGGTCCACCACCGGGTTCTTGCGGGTCAGCAGCCAGGGGATCATCGCGGCAAAGGCGAGGCCCGCGATGATCGTGAAGACGATGATGAGGTTCGAGCCGAACCAGTCCTTCCGCTGGCCCTCGTCGAGCACGACCTCCAGCGCCCCGAGGAAGGTCGCGACCAAGAGGAATCCGACGATGTCGAACCGGACGCCCTGTTCGCGCAGGCGCTTGCGCTCGGCCACCGCCTGGGGCGGGTCCTGGATCACCCAGTACATCAGGGCGAGCGCCATCACGCCGATCGGGCCGTTGATGAGGAAGCACCAGTGCCAGGAGGCGTTGTCGGAGAGCCAGCCGCCGATGGTCGGGCCGATGGCGGGTGCCACGACGATGGCGACGCCGTAGAGGGCGAAGGCCTGTCCGCGCTTCTCCGGCGGGAACGAATCGGCCAGGATCGACTGGGCGAGCGGGGCCATGCCGCCGCCGCCGAGCCCCTGGAGCACGCGGAAGAACAAGAGCGATTCGAGGCTCCAGGCGAAGCCGCACAGGATCGAGGAGAGCGTGAACAGGGCCACGCTCCAGAGGAAGAACGCCTTGCGGCCGTAGCGCTTGGCCAGAAAACTCGACGCGGTGAGCGTGACGGCGTTGGCCACGAGATAGCTGGTGACGACCCAGGCCGCCTCGTCCGGCCCGACCGCGAGGCCGCCGGAGATGTAGCGGAGCGCGACGTTGGCGATGGTGGTGTCCAGCACCTCCATGAAGGTCGCGAGCGCGACGACGACGGCGATGATCCAGGGATTGTGGCCGCCCGTCGCCGCCTCGGTGTCGGCGCTCACCGGACCCGCACCGTCGGCACGATCGACATGCCGGGCCCGATCGCCACGTCCTGCGGCCAGTTCTCGACGCCGATCTTCACGGGGATGCGCTGCGTCACCTTCACGTAGTTGCCGGTGGCGTTCTCGGCGGGCAGCAGGCTGAAGGCGGTGCCGGAGCCCGGCTGCACCGAATCGACCCGGCCGGTGATCTTGCGGTCCGGATAGGCGTCGATCTCGATGTCCACCGACTGGCCGGGGCGCATGTCGGTGATCTGCGTCTCCTTGAAGTTGGCCGTCACCCAGATGTCGTCGGGCACGAACATCGACAGGCTCTGTCCGGCTTGCGCGTATTGCCCCTTGGCGCCGGTGAGGCGCACGACGCGGCCGGCCTGCTCGGCGTGCAGCGTGGTGTAGCCGAGGTTCAGCTCGGCCTGGGCGCGCTGGGCCTGGGCCTGGGCGAGGCTCGCCTGGGCGCTGGCCCTCTGGGCATCGAGGGCGCCGACCTGCTTCTGCGCGGCGACGACCGACGCCTTGGCGCGGCTGAGGTTGGCCTGCTGCTGCTGCAGGTTCGAACTTGATTGCTGCGATTGCTGCACCGTGCCCGCACCCCGCTGGGCCAGCGTGCGGTAGCGGTCGGCATCCTCGTTGGCGAATTCCAGCGCCGCGTCGGCCTGCTCCACCTGCGCCTTGGCGACATCGACCTGCGCCTGCTGCGCCGCCACCTGCGCGTCGATGTTGCGGATCGAGGCCTCCGCGGCGGCGACCTGGGCGTTCGCCTGATCGAGCGCGATGCGGTAGTCGCGCGGATCGATGCGGAACAGCACGTCGCCCGGCTCGACATGCTGGTTGTCGGTCACGGGCACATCGACGACGTAGCCCGACACCTTGGGCGCCACCGCGAACTGGCGCGCATCGACGAAGGCGTCGTCGGTCGATTCATAAGGATGGATCGCCGTGAGCCAGTAGAAGTAGCCGGCCACCCACAGCGCGATCAGGACGATCCCGCCGAGGACGAACCAGAGCGGGTGGCGGCGCAGGATGTTCGGGCGTTTTTTTTCGTCCTTGTCCTGCGACGCGGGTGCTTCCCGCTGCGGCGCGTCACCGCCTTCCTTCAGGGCGCGCGGTTCGTCCGAACCGCGCGCGCGGGAGGTCTCGTCGGTCCGGGCATGGCCGGACGGGGACTGGCGTTCGTCGAGCATCGTTCATGGAGCCTGCGCGGGGGACGACCCGCCCGAACCGCGCTGAAGAAAAAAGCCACCCGCCTCGCGGGATTAAAAGCGAATTCGCCTTCCGGTTCCGCCGCGGTGATAGTGCAATCCGGCAGGGGTGCCATGCGGCACGGGGGACGACGACGGCCGGCCGTGTCCTTCCTGCCACCCGGCGCAAACCTTCGCGATGCGCGGCGCAGGCGGCCGTAGCCCAAAACCTTCTCCCTCCGCTAAGGTCGCCCCGAGAATGGCATGAGCGGGCGCGATGGCGGGCGTGAACGGGTCTCGATGACGGCGCAGGGACCGGACAGCCCCGACGATCCGGGACGGGACCGCCGCGAGGCCTCGGCCGCCGCCCGCGAGGCCGCGCGCACCGCGGGCCTGCTGGCGCGCCAGCTCGGACGGCTCGCCGGCAGCGCCGGGCGCAGCCTGTGGCGGCAGGGCCGCGACGCGGCGCAGCGGACGGCCGGCGCGGCCGGGCCGGTTTTTCGGCGCGAGCGCGGCCCCGCGCCGGCCCCTGCTCCAGCCCCTTTGGCACAGAGGACCGTCGAGCCGGCCCCGGCCCGCACCGGCCTCATCGCCCGCCTGCGCCGCTGGCCGGCGCTTGCGGTGGCGATCCTCGCCGTTCTGGTCCCCGTCGTGGTGCTCGCGGCCTACGTGCTCGCCGCCTTCGCGACGCTTCCGCCGCTGGGCGGCGTCGCGCCGGAGGCCGGGCAGCGGGCGCTGGTGGTCGAGGCCGACGACGGGCGTACCTTCGCCACCCGCGGCGCGTTCCAGGGCGAGAAGCTCACCGAAAAGACCCTGCCGCCGCGGCTGGCCGAAGCCATCGTGGCGATCGAGGATCGGCGCTTCTACAGCCACTGGGGCATCGATCTGCGCGGCCTCTTCCGCGCGCTCTGGCGCAACGCCACCGGCGGCGGCGTGCGCGAGGGCGGCTCGACCATCACCCAGCAATATGCCCGCCTCACCTCGCTCAATCAGGAGAAGACGCTCCGGCGCAAGATCCAGGAGGCGTTCCTGGCGTTGCGCCTGGAGAGCACCCTGTCGAAGCCGGAAATTCTGGTGGGCTATCTCAACACCGCCTATTTCGGCGCGGGCGCCTACGGGGCGGATGCGGCGGCGCGGCGCTATTTCGGCCACGGCGCGCAGGGGCTGACGCTCCCCGAGGCCGCGATGCTGGCGGGCCTCGTGCGCGCGCCCTCGCAGCTCGCCCCGACCCGCAACTTCGGCGGCGCCAAGGAGCGGGCCGATCTCGTGCTCCAGGCCATGGTCGAGACCGGCGCGATCAGCCAAGCGGAGGCCGACAAGGCGCGGAAAGAGAAGCTCACGCTCCACACGCCCCCGGAGACGCCGCCGGGCACCAACTATTATCTCGACGCGCTCCAGGCCGACGTGCGCCGCCTGACGAACGAGACCGGCGACGTCACCGTCCGCTCGACGCTCAACCTCGACCTCCAGAGCCTCGCCGAGGGCGTGCTGGCCCGCCGCCTCGATGCGGAGGGCGCCAAGAAGAAGGTGAGCCAGGGCGCGCTGGTGGCGCTGGCGCCGGACGGCGCCGTGCTGGCGATGGTGGGGGGCCGCGACTACGAGGACAGCCAGTTCAACCGCGCGACCCAGGCCAAGCGGCAGGCGGGCTCGCTGTTCAAGCTGTTCGTCTACCTCGCAGCCTACCAGAAGGGCTACTATCCCGACAGCGTGCTGGTCGATCGCCCGACCCAGATCGGCGAGTGGGAGCCGCAGAACTCCAACAACCGCTTCCGCGGGGCGCTGCCCCTGCGCTCGGCCTTCGCGCTCTCGATCAACACCATCGCGGCGCAGCTCGGCGACGAGGTCGGGATGCCGGCGGTGATCGCCGAGGCGCGCCGGCTCGGGGTGCAGACCGACCTGCCGAACGTGCCGAGCCTCGCGCTCGGCTCGGCGGACGTGACGCTGATCGACATGACCCGCGCCTATGCCGGCGTGCTGGGGCCGGGCGTGCCGGTCGAGCCCTATCTCGTGCGCGCCGTGAAGGGCGGGCCGCCGCAGCCGCTCTACCAGCGCAGCGCCCCGAAGCCCGGCGCGCCGATGGACGCGCAGGTGCAGACCATGATCCTCGACTCGCTCCAGGCGGTGGTGGATTCCGGCACCGGCAAAGCCGCGCGGGTCTCAGGGGTCGCGGTCGGCGGCAAGACCGGCACCAGCCAGGACTTTCGCGACGCGTGGTTCGTCGGGCTGACGCCGGACATGATCGTCGGCGTCTGGGTCGGCAACGACGACAATTCGCCGATGAACAAGGTCACCGGCGGCGACATCCCGGCCCGCGTGTTCCACGACTTCGTCGAGCGTGCCCAGAAGGTGCTCAAGGGCCGCAAGCGCCCGACGCCGTCGGCGGCCCGCGGCGAGACCGTTGCGGCGAACGCGGTCGCCCCGCCGCCACCGCCCACGCCCCCTGCCTCGATCCCGACCAACGCCGGGCCGGAGGTGCGCGGCGTGCCGGAGGTGGTCGATACCGGCACGCTCTCGATCCGCGGGCGCACGGTGCGGCTGCTCGGCGTCGTCGGCGAGCGGGGCGCGCTCGCCCGCCAGCTCGCCCGCTACCTGCGGCGGCGCGAGGTGGTGTGCTCGGGGGACACCGAGATGCGCTGCCGCCTCGACGGCGACGACCTCGCTGCGCTCATCGTCACCGCGGGCGGGGCGCGCGCCACCGAGGACGCGCCCCCCGACCTCGTGGAAGCGGAAGATCAGGCCCGCGCCGAGCGGGCCGGCCTGTGGCAGCGGGAGCGGTGAAGCGGCCACCGGCTTTCGGGGAAAGCCGATGCGTCACGGGCAGCGGTCGCATCGACTTGGATGCGATATTCAAAATGATGGTTGGGGGACGGTCGGAAGCCCCCATCCGTAAGCCGAACTTAACCTAGGCGAAGAATGGTCGCCTCACGATCGCGCGATCCTGAGGCCGTTCCCGTGAAGCTCGTCGCCAACACCCGCATCCTCACCAAGGTCGCCGTGCCGCTCGGCCTCCTCGTCGCGGCCTCGGTCGGTTCCGTCACCTATGCCAGCCGGACGATGGACGGTCTGGTCGAGCAGACCCGCCACCTCACCGATGTTCAGGCGGTGCGCCAGGAGAGCATCCTGCGGACGCAGCTCTCCATCACCGAGGCGACGATCCAGAACCGCAACATCATCATCGAGACCGATTCCGGTAAGATGGGGAACTACAAGACCCGCGGGGACGCGGCGATCCAGGCGGCCTACGCGTCGATCGACCGACTGATCGCGTTGTCCGACGATCCGCAGCGCCGCGCCGTCAACCAGAGCCTGCGTCAGTCGGCGGAGGGCTACTTCACGATCCTCGCCCGCTCGACCGATCTCGGCCTGAAGAACGACGGGCAGGGCGCGATGAAGATCGCACAGACGGAGGCCTCGCCCGCCCGCGCCAAGCTGCGCGATTTCGTGGACGACCGTATCCGGATGCTCAACGAGGAGATGGAGGCCGAGAAGCAGGCCGTCGTCGCCGAGGCGTCGCGCACCAAGACGATGCTGATCGTGGGCTCCGGCCTCGCGCTGCTCCTCGCTCTCGCGCTCGCCGCCGCCATCGTGGTGTTCGGCATCACCCGCCCGCTCGGGCGCCTCGTCGCCGTGCTGCGGCGGATGGCGCAGGGCGAGATCGACTCGGGCATTCCGGAGGCGCGCCGCGGCGACGAGATCGGGCAGGTCGGCCAAGCCGTCGAGCGGATCAAGGACATGGTCGCCCGCAAGGCCGCCGAGGAGGCGGAGCTGCGCCACATCGCCGACGCGGCCGCTGCCGCCGAGCGCAAGCGCACGATGATCGAACTCGCCGACGGCTTCGAGCGGGCGGTGGGCGGCATCGTCGGCATGGTGTCGTCCTCGGCCACCGAGTTGCAGGCCACCGCCTCGACCATGACCGCCACGGCGACCGAGACCGCGAGCCAGGCCGGCACCGTCGCGGCAGCGGCCGAAGAAGCGTCCGCCAACGTCAACACCGTGGCGGCGGCGGCCGAGGAACTCGGCGCCTCGGTGGCCGAGATCGGGCGGCAGGTGTCGAGCTCGGCCGACCTCGCGCAGGCGGCGGTCGCCGCGTCGGACGACACGTCCGCCCTGGTGCGCGAACTCGACGGGGCGGTGGCGCGCATCGGCGACGTGGTCGGGCTGATCTCGTCGATCGCCGGCCAGACCAATCTTTTGGCATTGAACGCAACGATCGAGGCCGCCCGCGCGGGTGAGGCCGGCCGCGGATTCGCCGTCGTCGCCGCGGAGGTGAAGGAGCTCGCGACCCAAACCGCGCGAGCCACGGAAGAGATCTCGCAGCAGATCGGCCGCATCCAGGGCGCGACCGGTCAGGCGGTCTCGGCCATCGGCGGCATCGCGGCGCGCATCCGCGACATCGACACCGTGGCCGCCGGCATCGCCGCGGCGGTGGAGAAGCAGGGCGCGGCGACCCAGGAGATCGTCCGCAACGTCGCCCAGGCTTCCGCCGGCGCCTCCGAGGTCACCGGCAACATCACCGGCGTCGCGGGCGCCGCTGAGGAGACGGGCGCCGCGGCGACGCAGGTGCTCGGCGCGGCGGGCGAGCTGTCGCGGCAATCGGAGCAGTTGCGCGCGGAGGTCGGGCGCTTCCTCGCGACGGTGCGGGCGGCCTGATCGGCCTTACCGGCGGATCGCTACGGCTTTCCGCCGGACACCGTCATTGCGCGGCGAGGCGTAAGCAATCCAGGGCTCCGCATTGTCCAGGGAGGTCGCGCGAGACGTTCGTCGGCGCGGTCTCGCCTTCTCTGGGAAACGCGCGCCCTGGATCGCTTCGGCTCCGCCTCGCGATGACGGGGTGTGGTGGACACCGAAGCGACCAACCGGAAACCGCCGGTCCGCCCTACCGGAACGGCGGCTCGTCGAAACTCCGCAGCTTGCGCGAGTGCAGCCCGGCCCGGTCGGCCCTCAGCGTGTCGAGCGTCGCCAGCCCGATCTTGAGGTGCTCGGCCACCGCCCGCTCGTAAAAGGCACTGGCCGAGCCCGGCAGCTTGATCTCGCCGTGGAGCGGCTTGTCGGAGACGCAGAGCAGCGTGCCGTAGGGCACCCGCAGGCGAAAACCCTGGGCCGCGATGGTGCCGCTCTCCATGTCGACGGCGATGGCCCGCGACAGGTTGATCGGCCGCCGCTCCTGGCTGAAGCGGAGTTCCCAGTTGCGGTCGTCGTAGGTCACGACCGTGCCGGTGCGCAGGCGCCGCTTGAGGGCGTCGGCGCGCTCGCCGGTCACCGCGGCGGCGGCCGATTGCAGGGCGATCTGGACCTCGGCCAGCGCCGGCACCGGGATGTCCGGCGGCACGAGGTCGTCGAGGATGCGGTCGCGGCGCAAGTACCCGTGCGCCAGCACGTAGTCGCCGATGGTCTGCGACTGGCGCAGGCCGCCGCAATGGCCGACCATCAGCCAGCAATGCGGGCGCAGCACCGCGAGATGGTCGGTGATGGTCTTGGCGTTGGAGGGGCCGACGCCGATGTTGACGAGCGTCGTGCCCTGCGGCGCTCCGTCGGCCCCGCGGGCGACGAGGTGGTAGGCCGGCATCTGGAAGCGGTGCCAGGGCGAGGCGGCGATCAGCGCGTCCGGGTCGGCGCCCGCGGCATCGGCTTGGCGCACCACGACGCCGCCCGGCAGAACGAGGCGCTCCCCCTCGCCCGCCGCCAGCCGATCAAGGGCGTGGCGGACGAAGTTGTGGACGTAGCGGTGGTAGTTGGTGAGCAGGATCCAGGGCTGGATCTCGCTCCAGTCCGAGCCCGTGTAGTGGACGAGGCGGCGCAGCGAGTAATCGGTGCGGATGCCGTCGAACAGGGCGAGCGGGCGCGGCTCGCCCGGCTCCTCCCACCACAGCCCGTCGGCGACCTCGTCGCCCACCACCGAGAGCAGCGGCACGGGAAACAGGGCGGCGAGGTCGCTCGCGCTGACGCCGCTGCCGCCGAGATCGGTGCCGGGCTCGACCACGTAGGGATAGGGAATCTCCTGGGCCGAGAGCCCGACCTCGATCGCCGCGCCGTAATCGCGCACCAGCGGGCGCAGCTGCTCCAAGAGGTAGGCGCGGAAATAGCCCGGCTGGGTCAGGGTGGTGGAATAGATCCCCGGCGCCTGGAACTTGGCGGTCGCCCGCTCCAGCCGCGGCAGCGGCCCCGCGGGCTGGTAGGTCAGGCGCAGTTCGGGATAGCGGAATTGCAGCCGCTCGGCCGGGCTCGGCGGTTCGCGGGTGTCGAGGTAGCGGGCGAGCGCCGTCTGAAGCGCCCGGGTCGCCCCCGCATGCAGCGCCTCCAGCCGCTCGACGGCCTCTTCCGGATCGGTAATCGACTCCATCGGCCGCAACTCGTCGCTGACCATGCGCCCTCCCCTCATCCCCTGGCGTCCCCTACATCGGCGCGGGCGCGGCGGTGAGCAAGCCGGTTCGGGACGGATGCAAGGAGACGTGGATGCACGAGCAAGCCGAGCGCCGCCCCGGCGAGGAGACGGTGACGCTCCCCGAGTCCTACGATGCCGGGCTCTACTTCATCGGCCGGGTGCGCACGCCGTGGAGCAGCCGGGCCGAGTGCCCGAAGAACGGGCGCCAGACCGACGCGGTCTGCACCCTCGAAGTCGATCCGCCCTATCGCCCCGGCCTCCAGAACGTGAACGGGGCGACCCACCTGATCGTGCTCTACTGGATGGACCGGGCCGCCCGCGACCTCGTGCGCCAGCATCCGCGCCACGCCGAGGGCAGCCGCGGCACCTTCTCGTTGCGCTCGCCCGCGCGCCCGAACCCGATCGCGCTCTCGGTGGTCGAGTTGCTCGGCATCGAGGACGGCACTTTACGCGTGCGCGGGCTCGACTGCATCGACGGCACGCCGCTCCTCGACATCAAGCCCTATTACGCCACCACCGACAGCCGCCCGGAGGCGCAGGTCGATCGCGCCGGTACGGTGGCGAAGGCGTGAACGGCAAAGATGTCGCACCGGGCCGACAGCATTCGACCACTATACCATCCTGTGATGGTTAATTCATCGAAGAACTGTCGATCAACAACCTCAACGATGAAGAACAGCGCCGATTAAGGCATTCTTTATGGTTGGGGCAGCTACTGATCGCCATCGGAGGGAGCGATGGCATCGGCATCGACCACATTCCGTCTCTGCGACCAGCGCCCGCCCTCGTTGAAGGGCGCCCTCGCCGAGGCCCTGACGGTGCCGCCACTGCTGGCGACGATGCTGCGCAGCATGATCGAGGCGTGGCCGGAGGAGGTGTACGCGCAGCCCGCCGTCGCCACCCGGTTCCTCGGCCGGCGCACCACCTTCGTCTGCGAGCCGGGCCTGATCCGCAGCCTGCTGGTCGATCAGGCCGATGCGCTGGAGCGCGAGACCTTCATGCTGCGGGCGCTCTCGCCCGCGCTGGGGCGCGGCATCCTCACGGCGGACGGCGCGTTCTGGCGCGGGCAGCGGCGGACCGCGGCCCCGATGTTCCGGCCCGACCGCATCCGCGGCTTCGTGCCCGCCATCGCGGCGGCGGCGGAGGCCGGGCGCGCGCGCTGGCAGGAAACCGCACAGGACGCGCCTGCCGCCGACATCCTGCCGGAGCTGATGCGCACGGCCTTCGAGATCATCGTCGCCACGATGATCTCGGGCGATTCCGAGATGGAGGTCGGCGCCTTCGGCCGGGCCATCGACGCCTACCTGTCGCAGACGCAGTGGAAGATCGCGCTCGCCCATCTCGGCGCGCCGGAATGGACGCCGCATCCGGGCGCTCGCCGGGGCGCCGCCGCCGCGCGCTTCCTGCGGGGCGAGACCGCCCGCACCGTCGCCCGCCGCCGCGCCCGCGGCGAACCCGGCCGCGACCTGCTCGGCCTTCTGCTGGAGGCGCGCGATCCCGAGACCGGCCACGGCCTGTCCGAGGAGGCACTGATCGACAACCTCCTCACCTTCGTCGCCGCCGGCCACGAGACCACGGCGCTCGCGCTCGCCTGGACCCTGCGGCTGATCGCCGACCGCCCCGAGGTGCAGGCGAAGATGCTGGCCGAGATCGCCGGTCTTCCCGCCTCGCTCAGCCAGAGCCCGGACGGGGTCGAGCGCCTGACCTACACGCGGCAGGTCGTGATGGAGGCGATGCGGCTCTATCCGCCCGCGCCCCTGATCGTGCGGCGCACGACCCGAGAGGTGCGGCTCGGCGAGACCCGGATTCCGGCGGGCGAGTCGGTCCACGTGCCGGTCTACGCGCTGCATCGCAACCGCGGCCTGTGGGACCGGCCCGACGCCTTCGATCCCGACCGCTTCGCCCCGGCGATCCATGCGGGCCGGGACCGCTACGCCTACCTGCCGTTCGGCGCCGGCCCGCGGGTCTGCATCGGCATGGGGCTCGCGCTCACCGAATGCCTCGTGGTGCTGGCCACCCTGCTGCCCGCGCTCCGCTTCGTGCCGGAGCGGGCCGAGATGCCGGAGGCGCAGTTCCGGGTCACCCTGCGGCCCCGCGGCGGCATCCCGATGCGGGTGGTGGCGCGCCATGCCGGCTGACGCCGTACGCGAAAGGGCCGGGGCGAAGGGCGGCTGGCTCGCGCGCCGGCTGCGCTGGGCGGTCGCCGAGGCGCCGCCGGAGCGCTACCGACTGCAAGTGAGGGCCGACCTCCTCGACGAGACCCTGAAGCTCGCCAACATCTCCGCGGTCACGCATTTCGCCGTCGCGGTGGTGCTTCCGATCCTGTTCTGGGACTCCGCCCCGCGGCTCTACCTCGCCGGGTTGTTCGCTGTGGTGACGGCGATCATCGGGCTGACGATCTACACCAACCGGCTCTACCGCCGGCTCTACACCGACGGGGTGTCGGAGGTCGGCGTCGCGCTCGGCTACCGTATCTCGGCGGGGCTCGCGCTGGCGCTGGGGCTCACCTGGGCGACGATGCCGATCATGCTGTTCGCGCCGGCCAGCGCCGACCAGCGCCTGATCATCGTCGCCACCGCCGCCGGGCTGATCTCGGACGCCTACGTGGTCGGGCCGTTGCTGTCGGTCTCGTTCCTGTTCGCGGTGCCGCTGATCCTCGGCAGCTTCGCCGGGCTCGCCCGCTCGGGCGAGGCCATCGCGGTCAGCATCGGCGTGCTGCTCGTCGTCTACGCGGTGTTCGTGCTGGCGAGCGTGGCGCGGATGAGCCGGCTGTCGCTGGAGCGCATCCACGACCGGGTGCGCGTCGAGGACCAGGGCCAGACCATCGGCCTCCTGCTCAACGAGTTCGAGGCCAACACCAGCGACTGGCTGTGGGAGACCGACGAGGCAGGCGGGCTGCAGCACGTCTCGACCCGGATGGCGCAGGCGCTCGGCCGCCCGAAGGCGGACCTGCACGCGACCTCGCTGGCGACGCTGCTCGGCGGCGGCGGGCAGGACGGGGATGGCGTGGCCGAGATCCTGGCCTGTCTCACCGCCCGCGAGCCGTTCCGCGAAAAGCTCGTGGCCTTCGCGGACGGCGAGGGCCTGCGCTGGCTGCGGCTCTCCGGCAAGCCGTTCCAGGACCGGCGGGGCGCCTTCGCGGGCTTCCGTGGCGTCGGCTCGGACGTCACCGCGAGCCGGGCCGCCGAGGAGCGGATCGCGTATCTGGCCACCCGCGACACCCTCACCGGCCTGTCGAACAGGGCGATGTTCCACGACATCGCCCAGACCGCCTGCGGCGCGGCCGCCGAGCCCGGCGGGACGCCCGCGAGCCTGCTCTACCTCGACCTCGACGGGTTCAAGCTCGTCAACGACAGCGCCGGCCACGGCGCGGGCGACGCGCTGCTGCGGCAGGTCGCCGACCGCATCCGCGCCGTCACGGCCGCCGAGCCCTCGGCCCACGGCTTCCGGTTGGGCGGCGACGAGTTCGCGATCCTGCATCGCGGCCCCGTCGAGGCGGCCGAAATCCTGGCCCAGGCCTGCGTCGTGGCGCTCGGTGAGCCCTACTGGATCGAGGGCGTGCGCGCGGAGATCGGCGTCAGCGTCGGCCTCGCCCACGCGCCCCGCGACGCGACCGATCCCGAGAGCCTGCTGCGAAAGGCGGATCTCGCCCTCTACACCGCCAAGGAATCCGGCAAGGGCCGCTGGCACGCCTTCGACGCAAGCCTGGAGCGTCGGGCCCAGCGCCACCGCGAACTCGACGCGGCGATGCGCTCAGGCCTGGAGAACGGCGAGATGGCCCTGCACTACCAGCCGCTGGTCAACCTCGCCGACAGCCGCGTGGTCGGCTTCGAGGCGCTGTTGCGCTGGACCCGGCCGGGGGAAGGGCCGGTCTCGCCCGCCGAGACGGTGCCGATCGCCGAGAGCACCGGTTTCGTCATCGAGATCGGCCGCTGGGCGCTGCGCACCGCCTGCCAGGAGGCCGCGGGCTGGCCCGAGGGCTTAAGGGTCGCGGTCAACATCTCCTCGATCCACTTCCGCCTGCCGGGCTTCGTCGCCGAGGTCGAGGCGGCTTTGCGGGCGACTGGGCTCGCCCCCGACCGCCTGGAGATCGAGATCACCGAGACGATCTTCCTCGGCAGCACCCCCAACGTCCTCGACAACCTGCGCCGCCTGCGGGCGCTCGGCGTGCGCATCGCGCTCGACGATTTCGGCACCGGCTTCTCGTCGCTGAGCTACCTGACCCAGTTTCCCGTCGACAAGATCAAGATCGACCGCGCCTTCGTGCGCGACCTCATCACCCGCCGCGAATGCCTCACGGTGATCGAGGCGATCATGGTGATCGCCCGCGATCTCGCCATCGACGTCACGGTGGAGGGCGTGGAAACGGTGCAGCAGGCGGAACTCCTGCGGCTCAAGCGCTGCAACAGCGCGCAGGGCTTCCTCTACAGCCCGGCCCGCCCCGCGCGGGAGGTGCCGGCGCTGATCGAGAGCATCCCGCTCAACGCCCGGCGGGCGCTGCCGCAGGCGAGCGCGGCGTGAGGGTTTTTGCTTGGTCCGATCGGTCTCCGATCGCCCACCCCGTCATTGCGAGGCGGAACTGACGCAATTCAGCGCTCCGTACCATCCGAACGAGGCGCGCGGCTGAAACGGGCTGCCGACATCGCCGTTTCGCCAACGCTTGCATCGTCGCGCTCTGGATTGCTTCGGCTCCGCCTCGCAATGACGATGTGAAGCGAAACCGGAGCGGCCGACCGGAAGCGCTACGCCAGTCCCGCCATCGCCTCGAACACCAGCGCATGCCGCGCCGCGATGGCGTCCACATCGCTGCCGTAGCCGCCGCCGACCACCGAGCAGAGCGGAACTTTTTTCGACTTCGCCAGGCCGACCACGAAGCGGTCGCGGGCCAGAAGCCCGTCGTCGGTGAGATCAAGCCGGCCGAGGCGGTCGTCGCGGTGGGGATCGACGCCGGCGTTGAAAAAAATCAGGTCGGGTGAAAACCCCTCGACCAGCGGCGGTAGGCGCGCCGCCAGCACCGCCAGATACTCCGCGTCCCCGAGCCCGTCGGGCAGGCCGATATCGAGGTCGCCCGGCACCTTGTCGATGGGGTAGTTGCGCTCGCAATGGATCGAGAGGGTGAACAGGTCGGGCTCGCGGGCCAGACAATCGGCGGTGCCGTCGCCCTGATGCACGTCGAGATCGACGATCAGCGCCCGGCGGATGCGCCCCTCCCGCTTGAGCGCGAGGGAGGCCACCGCCACGTCGTTGAACACGCAGAACCCCGCCCCGCCGGCCCGCCGGGCGTGATGGCTGCCGCCCGCGGTGCTGCCCGCGAGCCCGTGCTTGAGGGCAAGCCGCGCGGCGCAGAGCGTGCCGCCCGACGAGGCGCGGGAGCGGGCGACCACCGATTCCGTCACCGGCAGGCCGATGGCGCGTTCGACCGCCCGCGGCACCTGCCCGGTCAGCACCGCCTCGACGTAAGCGGGATCGTGCGCGCCCGACAGCAAGGCGGCGTCGGCGGGCTCCGGCGTCACGAAGCCGTCCGGCGCCAGCCCGCGCTCGGCGAGAATCTCGGCGAGCCGGCCGTATTTGCGCATCGGAAAGCGGTGGCCCTCCGGCAGGGCGGCCTCGTAGGCCGGATGGAACACGATCGGCAGCACGGGCACGCCTTCGGAAGAGGGTGTCACACGCCTGATAAGGCCGCGCTGCTACGGGCGTGAAGGGGCGCGACCCGGCGCCCGATGCCGCATGTTCGGAGACGCCTCGCATGGCCGCCTTGCCGGAGAGCGGCACGCTCGCGACCCTTGCCCTCTGGGCGGTCCTCGCGCTCGTGCTCGTCAACCTCGCGAGCCTCGCGGTGGCGATGCTCCGCATCGGGCGACGGCGCCGCTCTCCCGCGTTTCCGGCCAACGCCCCCGTCTCGGTGGTGCGCCCGCTGCGGGGCCTGGAGGCCTTCAGCGAGGAGACGTTGCGAGCGAGCTTCCGGCTCGATCACCCGGCCTACGAGCTGATCTTCTGCGTGGCCGACGCCGCCGACCCGATCCTGCCCCTGCTGGAGCGGATGCGGGCGGAGTACCCGCACATCCCCTCGCGGCTGATCCTCGGCGACGAGCGCATCGGCGGCAACCCGAAGCTCAACAACTGCGTCCGCGGCTGGGACGCCGCAGCCCACGACTGGGTGATCCTGGCCGATTCGAACGTGATGATGCCCCCCGACTACATTCAGCAGATGCAGGCGGCGTGGCGCCCCGACACCGGCCTCGTCTGCTCGACGCCGATCGGCGACCGGCCGGACGGGTTCTTTGCGCTGGTCGAATGCGCCTTCCTCAACACCCTCCAGGCGCGCTGGCAATATGCCGGCGAGGCGCTGGGCCTGGGCTTTGCTCAGGGCAAGAGCATGCTGTGGAACAAGCCGTTCCTCGACGCGCGCGGCGGCATCCGTGCGCTGAACGCCGAGATCGCCGAGGACGCGGCGGCGACCAAGCTCGTGCGCGCCGCCGGATGCCGGGTCCATCTCGTGGCCTCGCCGTTCCGCCAGCCGCTCGGACGGCGGACGCTCAGCGAGGTCTGGTCGCGGCAGCTGCGCTGGGCGCGGCTGCGGCGGGTCACCTTCCCGCTGTTCTTCGCCCCCGAGATCGGGATCGCCCCGCTGCTGCCGCTGACGCTCGCCGCACTCGCGCTCGGTACCGCGGAGGCGACCGCCCTGCTGACGGCGGCCGGCGCACTCTGGTACGGCGCGGAAGTCGCGCTCGCGGTGCGGGCCGGCTGGCACCGCTCGCCGCGCCTGGTGCTAGCCTTCCTCGTGCGCGACGCCCTGCTGCCCGCGATCTGGGCCAGCGCCTGGGGCCGCACGGCCATCGTCTGGCGCGGCAACCCGATGGACATCCGCCCCCGCGAGGCCGCGCCGCTGGAGACCGGCCCCACCGCCGCCTGACCGGCCCGGGCGATTGGCGATGGACAAGGCTTGCGCGATGCACATCTAGCTCCGGTACGGGAGCCGTCGCGCCGACGGCCCCCTCCAAAAACGGCCGGCGGAGTGCGTGATGGAGCAGGCATCGGAAGGAGCGCGCGGCGTCGCGGTGATCGGCGGCGGGGCCTGGGGCACGGCGCTCGCCAACGCCGCCGCCGCCGCGGGGCACCCGGTGACGCTCTGGCTGCGCGACGAACAGTCCGCCGCGCAGATGCAGGCGAGCCGCGCCAACGCCCGCTACCTGCCCGGCATCGGCCTGCACGAGGGCGTGCGGGCGACGACCGAGACCGGCGCGCTCGGGGGCGCCGCCACCGTGCTCCTCGTCGTCCCGGCCCAGACGCTGCGCGGCGTGCTCGGCACGCTCGCCCCCGTGCTGCGCCCCGACGCGCCGATCGTGCTCTGCGCCAAGGGGATCGAGCGCGGCAGCGACAGCTTCATGAGTGCGGTCGCCGCCGAGGTGATCGGGCCGGAGCGCCCGGTCGCGGT
Organism: Methylorubrum subtropicum; assembly: GCF_038442325.1. Lineage (NCBI taxonomy): Bacteria > Pseudomonadati > Pseudomonadota > Alphaproteobacteria > Hyphomicrobiales > Methylobacteriaceae > Methylorubrum > Methylorubrum subtropicum. The sequence continues at coordinate 52,032 of NZ_JBBXMW010000020.1, forward strand.
GCTGTCGGGCCCGAGCTTCGCCGTCGATGTCGCCCGCGGATTGCCCACCGCCGTGACGCTCGCCTGCGCCGACGGTCGCGAGGCCGCGCGCCTGTCCGGCCTGCTCTCGGGCCCGGCCTTCCGCCTCTACCACACCGACGACGTGCGGGGCGTCGAGATCGGCGGGGCGGGCAAGAACGTGCTCGCCATCGCCTCGGGCATCGTCGCGGGCCGGGGGCTGGGCGAGAGCGCCCGCGCTGCGCTCATCGCCCGCGCCTTCGCCGAGCTGATGCGCTTCGCCCGCGCCTACGGGGGACGGGCCGAGACGCTGATGGGCCTGTCGGGCCTGGGCGACCTCGTGCTCACCGCCTCCTCGTCGCAATCGCGCAACTTCGCCTTCGGCGAGCGGCTGGGCAGGGGCGCCACGCCCGAGGACGCCGCGGGCGGAAAGCTCGCGGAAGGCGCCTTCACCGCCGCCGCGCTGGTCGGCCTCGCCCGCGCCCGCGAGGTCGAGATGCCGGTGGCGGAAGCCGTCGCCGCGGTGGTCGCGGGCGACCTCACGGTCGACGCCGCCATGAGCCGCCTGCTGTCGCGCCCGCTGAAGGGGGAAGTCGAGTGAGCGGCCCGGTCCACGCCTTCCTCGCCGGCACCGGCCGCGACGGCGCCGGGCGGCTTCTCGCCGACGTCATCGCCTTCGACGACGCCCGCATCGAGGGCGTGCACGACTTCATCCAGTGGTGCTTTCCCCTCCCCGAGGCGAGCCGCGCGGTCCCCGGCGCCCCGGTGCTGACGCCGACGGAAGCCGAGGCCGTCCGCGCCGACCCGGCGGCGCTCGAGGGCTTGCGCGCCGCGACCGCCCGCATGGCCCGCTTCTACGAGTCCACCGACGGCTGGCTGCGCGCCTACGATCACAACCACCTGCGCATCACCCGCATCCTCACGGCGCTCCGCGACCTGATCGGGCGGGATGCGGCGCGGGATTTTCATGAGTTGGTGATGAAGCGGGTGCAGGCGGCGGGGACGCCGGTGAATGCGGACAGCCTCACCTACTGGCAACGCGCGCTCGGATAGCGACCGCCCGTCTTCACCCACCCCCGTCATTCCGGGGCCGCGCAGCGGAACCCGGAATCCACCCGTGATGCGCGGAGCCCGGCTGAAGCTGCGCTGTCGCGGCCAGTCGTGGATTCCGGGTTCGCCTTCGGCGCCCCGGAATGACGGCCGAGAGAAACTTGAAGCTCCGACCGAACTCCCACCCCGCTTCAAGCCCAGCCGCAATTCCCGTAAGCGGGGCCATCGTCCACGGAGCCCCCTCCCCCATGGCCCACTGGCTGTTCAAGTCCGAGCCCTCGACCTGGTCGTGGAAGCAGCAGGTCGCGGCGGGCGAGGCCGGGACGTTCTGGAACGGGGTGCGCAACCACCTCGCCAAGAAGCAGATGCAGGCGATGCGGGTGGGGGAGCGCGGCTTCTTCTACCACTCGAACGAGGGCAAAGCCGTCGTCGGCATCGTCGAGGTGATCAAGCCGTACTATCCCGATCACACCGACGAGACCGGCCGCTTCGGCATGGTCGATGTCCGCGCCGTGGCGCCGATGCCCCGCCCCGTGCCCCTCGACACCATCAAGGCCGAGGACGCGCTGAAGGCCATGATGCTCGTCGTCAACTCGCGCCTCTCGGTCCAGCCCGTGACGGACGCGGAATGGGCCCTGGTCTGCGCAATGGGCGGCTACGAGGGGTAAGACTCACACAGATGTGAAGCTCGGCCGCTTGCCGCCGGACTCCGGGCGCACTCGCTTTGCCATCGAACGATCAACGGACGAAACCACGATGGCCCCGCGCGAACCCCTGCTCAAACCCGTGCCGATCGCCGAATTGCGGCCGACCCAGATGACGGTCGGCTACCGCGAGGTGGCGGAGAAGCGGCGGCGCTGGCGCGAACACGATGCGGAGAAGAAGGCGGCCTTCCTCGGCTCGCACATGATCCCGGTGCTGCTCGGGCCGAAGAAGCACCACTACGTCATCGACCATCACCACCTCTCCCGCGCGCTGCACGAGGAGGGCGTCGAGAGCGTGCTGGTGACGGTGGTGGCCGACCTGCACAAGCTCAGCAAGGACGCGTTCTGGACGGTGGCCGACCACAAGTCCTGGGTCCACCCTTACGACGCCAGCGGCGTCCGGGTCAGCTTCTCGGACATCCCGAAAAAAATCTCGGCGCTGGCCGACGACCCCTATCGCAGCCTCGCGGGCGAGCTGCGCCGCGCCGGAGGCTTCGCCAAGGACACCACGCCGTTCAGCGAGTTCCTCTGGGCCGATTTTTTGAGACGCAAGATCAAACCGAAGATCATTGCCGACGACTTCTCCGCCGCCCTGGAGCGGGCGATGCGCTTCGCCAAGTCGCCGGAGGCCGGCTACCTGCCCGGCTGGTGCGGCCCGGTCGAGGGCTGAACCAAGCCCAGCGCCGCCGCCGCCGCGACGAGGCTGAGCGCGGCGGCGATCAGCGCGTTCCAGCCGGCGAGCGAAATCCCGAGAAAACGCCACGCGGCGGCGGTGCAATCGACCGGGCGCACGCTCTCCAGGCTCTTGAGGAAGTCGCCGACATCGGCCGGCCCCGCACCCGAGCCGCCGCCGCAATCGCTCGGGCCGGGCCAGAACTCCCATTCGGCGCCCGCGTGATAGACGCCGAGCCCCGCTCCGTAGAGCAGCACCAGCGCGACGAGCCCTAGCAGAAACCGCGCCGGCCGCGGCGGCAGGAACGCGGCGATCATCGCCAAGGGTGCTGCGAGGTAATACGGCACCCGCTCGGTCAGGCAGAGCTTGCACGGCACGTAGCCGAACCCGTGCTCGAACACGAGCGCGGCGCCGACGGTGGCCACCGCCGCGACGGCGAGCGCAAGGGCGACGGTCCGCAGGCTCACAGCACCACCTTGAACGCGACGAAGCCGAGAATGATCACCGCGGCGAACAGGCCGGCCACCACGTTGAGGTGCCGGTCGAGCACCGCGCGGATGCCGACGCCGTAGCGCCCGAGCAGCCACGCGAGCAGGAAGAACCGCGCCCCGCGGGTCACCACCGACAGGACGGTGAACCAGAACAGCGAGTAATGCGCGAAGCCCGAGGTGATGGTGACGAGCTTGTAGGGGATCGGCGTGAGACCTTTGAGCAGGATCACCCAATGCCCGTAGGTGGCATAGGAGTTTTGGAACGTCTGGGCCTTGTCGGCGAGCCCGTAGAGGTTGAACAACCAGACGCCGACCGAATCGAACAGCAGCGCGCCGATGGCGTAGCCGACGAGCCCGCCGAGCACGGAGGCGACGGTGGCGATGGTGGCGTAGAGCCACACCCGGTCGGGCCGGCTCACCGCCATCGGCACCATCATGGCGTCGGGCGGCACGGGGAAGAACGAACTCTCGGCGAACGCCACGGCCCCCAACGCGTAGGGCGCCGAGGGCTTGGCGGCGAGCGCGAGTATCCACTCGTAGAGACGGCGGATCATGAATCCTCATCCGCTGGCGGAAAGCGCCGCCCTTTCAGCACAGAAGGGCGGCGGAAGCGAGGGCGTGGCGACGGAGCAAAATTCGCGCTGGCCCTGAGCCCCCGGCCTGTGCCATGAGGCGGGGGCGTCGCGGGTATGGCGGAATTGGTAGACGCGGGCGACTCAAAATCGCCAGCCGCAAGGCGTGGGGGTTCGATTCCCTCTACCCGCACCAAGCCCCCCTCAATCCGACTTCAGGAAGCGGCGAATCCAGTCCGCGACCCTGTCGTTGTCCGCGTGCCCCTCCAGCGAGGCGAGCGCGTCGCGCACCAGGGCCGGGTTCTGCGCGCCCGCGCGGTGGCCGTCGGTCAGCGCACGGGCGTAGTCCGGGCGGAACTCGGGGTGGCACTGGAACGAGAGGGCGGGCCGGTCGGCGTAGGCCAGCACGCCGTAGGGGGTGAAGGTATTGCCCGCGAGCACCCGCGCGCCGGGGGGCAGGGCCACGACCTGATCCTGATGGCTCACGGGGATCGCGATGGAGCCGCCCTCGTCCATGAAGGGCGCGCGCTCGATCACGTCGTAGGCGTGCAACCCGAGGCCCCAGCCGCGCTCGGAGCGCTCGACCCGGCCGCCGAAGGCCTGCGCCAGCGCCTGATGGCCGAAGCACAGGCCCACGAGCTTTTTCGAATGGTCGAGGTCGCGCAGGAAGGCGAGGAGGTCGGCGACCCACGGCGTCGCGTCGTAGACCGAGGCGGGCGAGCCGGTGATGACGTAGGCCTCGAACGCGCTCGGCGTCTCCGGCCAGTGCCCCGCGGTCACGTCGAAGCCCGTGTAGGCGTGGCCGTCGCCGATCAGGGCCTCGACCATCGCGCCGTAGGAGGGAAAGCGCCCGCCGAGCCGCTCCGGCGGGAAGCCGGTTTCGAGGATACCGATGTGCATGGGCTTTTTCTCATTGTGCATCGATCCCGACCCTTGGTCGGGCTCGACGCGCCCGGCGGACGACCGCCGCCGCCAGTGTTCGTGCTTCTCGCGCGCGGGCGGACGACGATGAGGAAGTCTCATCGTCGTCCGGGGTTTAGATCGCCGGATCGAAGCTCGAAACCGGCTTCACGGCCGCAGGCTTGGCGACGACCCGCGCCAGCCCGACCGCGACGACCATGACGGCGGCGAAGATGGCAAAGATCAGCGGGTTGTAGACGATCAGGGCCACGAGGCAGATGCCGGCCATGACCAGCGCGAAGCCCGGCGCGTAGGGATAGAGCGGCGCCCGGTAGGGCCGGGCCAGCGACGGCTCGCTGCGGCGTAAGCGGAACAGGGCGAGCATGCTGGTCACATACATGGTCAGCGCGCCGAACACCGCCATGGTGACGATGCTGGCGGTGAGCGACTGGCCGGCGACGCTGATCAGGCTGTCGCTGTAGATCGCCGCGATGCCGACGACGCCGCCCGCGATGGTGGCGCGGTGGGGCGTGCGGAAGCGGGGATGCACCTGCGCGAAGGCGCCCGGCAGGAAGCCGGCGCGGGCCAGCGCGAAGATCTGGCGGGCATAGCCCATGATGATGCCGTGGAACGAGGCGACGAGGCCGAACAGGCCGAGCCAGACCAGCATGTGCAGCCAGCCGCTCGATTCGCCGACGACCCGCTTCATCGCCTGGGGCAGCGGATCGTTCAGATCGGACAAAGCCTTCCAGTCGCCGGTTGCGCCGGCGAACAGCATCACGCCGAAGGCGAGCACGGTCAGCGTCAGCACGCCGGTGATGTAGGCGATGGGGATGGTGCGCTTGGGGTCCTTCGCCTCCTCGGCCGCCATGGCGACGCCCTCGATGGCGAGGAAGAACCAGATCGCGAAGGGGATCGCGGCGAAGATGCCGCCGAGCGCGCTCACACTGAACGTGTCCTGCCCGGCCCAGCCGCCGGCGACGAAATTCGTGACGCTGAAGGCGGGGGCGACGACGCCCATGAACACCAAGAGTTCGGCCACGGCCAGCACGGTGACGACGAGTTCGAACGTCGCGGCGATCTGCACCCCGACGATGTTGAGGCCCATGAACACGAGATAGGCGCCGAGCGCGGCGTGCTTCGGGTCGAGGCCGGGGAACTGGACGTTGAGATAGGCCCCGATGGCGAGCGCGATGGCGGGCGGGGCGAACACGAACTCGATCAGCGTGGCGTAACCGGCAATCGCCGCGCCCGTGGGCCCGAAGGCGCGCAAGGCGTAGGCGAAGGGGCCGCCGGCCTGCGGGATCGCGGTGGTGAGTTCGGTGAAGCTGAAGATGAAGGCCACGTACATCGCGGCGACCGCGACCGTGGTGACGAGGAAGCCGAGCGTGCCTCCTTGAGCCCAGCCGTAGCTCCACCCGAAATACTCGCCCGAGATGACGAGTCCGACGGCGATGCCCCAGAGATGGAAGGCGTTGAGGCTCTTGTCGAGCGTGGTCGAAGGCGTCGTCATCGCTGGTCCCCCGCAGACCCAGAGGGCCATGGCGGGGAGACCTAAGCAAGAGCGTTGCCGTATCGACGAAGCGGGGGCGCCGCGGCGCCCCCGTGTCGCTCAGTAGCCGTAGCTGCGCTGGCCGTAGCCCTGCGGGCCGCCGTAGCCCGCGCCGCGGGGCTGGACGCGGGAGCCGTAATCGATCTCGCGCTGGCGCCGCGCCTGACGATTGGCGAGCGCGCGCCCGGCCAGACACCCGGCGACCGCACCGACCACGCCGCGCTCGGCGAGGTAATGCCCGGCGACGCCGCCGATGATCGCTCCCTTGATGCACCCCTTCGCTTCCGCCGTTCCGACGCTGAGCAAAGTCACGACCGTCAGGGCCGATGCCGTCGCGATGATCCGCATGCCGCTCTCCTCAAAGCGCATTCCGACGAAGGGGAGACCGGTTCGTCGAAAGAATGCGCGGCAAACCAGGACCCCGGAGCCGCCGGCCTGATACATTCGGGCCGACGACTCTGGGGCTGATGGCCAGGGTAACGGAATGCAAGCGGGAGCGTTCCTTACAGGTGACGCAAGAGCGTCACAGGACGATCGACGGGTTGAAGGTCTCCGGCGTGAACGGCAGGCGGAAGCGCACCGCCATGCCCCGCTCCGGGCCGCCTTCGAGGATGCGGACGACCTGGGCGTAGCGCTTGCCGACCTTGACGGTCTGCCCGACGAGCGGGCGCAGGCGTCCGTCGAGGGCGATGGCGGCGCCGAACGGCGAGAGGTTGAGGATGCGCCCGTCGATGGGGAAGCCGTCGTCGAACACGAGGGTGACCTCGGGCCGGGACGGGACGAGGCGCGGGGCGGCGCGCTGCTCGACGCGCCCGTCGGCGTTGGCCGAGAGCCACGCGATGCGGGCGGCCAGCCGCTCGCGGCGGGCGTCAGTGAGGGCGAAGGCCATGGTGAAGCCGTTCTCCGACGCCGCGGTGACGTGGCCGTGCAGGAGGCCGACCCGGTCGAGTCGGCAGGTGACGGCGTCGCCCGCCACCAGCGTCGCGTTCAGCTGGAACTCGGCCCCGACCGGCGACAGGCGGCTCGCGCAGCAGGCGTATTCCCGCCCGTCCGGCAGCAGGCAGTAGCCGACCAGGGCGTGGGGGAAGACCAACTCGCGAAATCGCACCATCACTTCGACCGCACCCGATTGGCCGATGCAGACTCGGTCCGACAGCTTACCGAAGCCTTATCCCGATTACCCCAGGGCGAGGCCGAGAACAGATCTTCACGGGAACGTGCGTCGGCATGGTCGGGCCGCGTCACGCCGCGGCCCGCACGTCGCGGCGCTCGGCGAAGGCGCGGGCCTCGGGCGCCGGCAGCGGGCGGCTGAACAGGAAGCCCTGGACCTCGGTGCATCCCTCGCGCTGGACGATCTCCAACTGCTCGACCGTCTCGACGCCTTCGGCGACGATGCCCATGCCGAGGCGCTCGCCGAGCCCGACCACGGCGCGCACGATCGCCGCGGCGTCGGGGTCGCCGATATCCTGCACGAAGGCCCGGTCGATCTTGATCTTGTCGAAGGGGAAGCGGCGCAGGTAGCTCAGGGACGAGTAGCCGGTGCCGAAATCGTCCAGCGCGATGCGGATGCCGAGCCCGCGCAGGCGGTGCAGGCAGGCCAGCGCCTGCTCCGGGTTGTTGAGGAACAGGCTCTCGGTGACTTCGAGCTTCAGCCGCCCCGCCGCGAGGCCGGAGCCCGCCAGCGCCGACAGGACCGAGGCCTCCAGGCTGCCACGGAACTGCACCGCCGAGACGTTGACGGCGACCCGCAGGGGCTCGGGCCAGCGCATCGCCTCGCGGCAGGCCTCGGCCAGCGCCCAGGCGCCGAGTTGTACGATCAGGCCGGTCTCCTCGGCCACCGGGATGAACTCGCCGGGCGAGATCAGGCCGTGCTCGGGATGGCGCCAGCGCATCAGCGCCTCGAAGCTCGCGACCGCGTTGGTCTTGAGATCGATCAGCGGCTGGTAGACGAGGAAGAAGTCGCCGCGCCGGATCGCCTCCTTCATCTCCAGGGCGAGCAGGCTGCGGGTGGCGGTGCGGGCGTGGGTCTCGGCCTCGAACAGGCGATAGGTGTTCCGGCCCGCCGCCTTGGCTTGGTAGAGCGCGGTGTCGGCCCGCTTGAACACCTCCTCGGCATCGGTGCCCTCCCCTGAGACCACCGCGGCGCCGACGCTCATGCCGATGTCGATGGCGACGCCGTCGAGCACGATCGGCTCGTTCACCACGCCGATGATCCGCTCGCAGACGCTGCCGGCATCGGCCTCGCTCTCGATGTCGATCAGGACCATGGCGAACTCGTCGCCGCCGAGCCGGGCGATGGTGTCGCCGCGGCGCAGGGACGTGCGCAGGCGCTCGGCGACGAGGCAGAGCAGCCGGTCGCCGACCGGATGGCCGAAGGTGTCGTTGACGGCCTTGAAGCGGTCGAGGTCGCAGGCGAGCACGGCGATGCGGCCGGGCGCCGAGCGGATGCGCGCCAGCGCTTGGTCGAGGCGCTGGCGGAACAGGTTGCGGTTGGGCAGGTCGGTCAGCGTGTCGTGCAGCGCGAGATGCGCGATGCGCAGCTCGGCCTCCTTGCGCTGCGAAATGTCGATCAGCGTGCCGACCATGCGCAGGCCCTGCCCGTCGGGCCCGCGGCCGACGACGCGGGCGCGCATCAGCACCCAGACGTAGGAACCGTCGGCGCGGCGGCGGCGGTACTCGTGCTCGAACGTGTCGAGCGTGCCGGTCAGATGCGCCTGGATGCGCGCGTTGACCGCCTCCTGCTCGTCGGGATGCACGTGGGTCAGGAACAGGCCGAAGGTCAGCCACGCCTCGTCCGAGCGGTAGCCGAGCTTCGTCACCCAGCCGGGGGAGAGCCAGATCGCCCCGCCCGCCACGTCCCAGTCGAACAGGCCGTCCTGGCCGCTGTCGAGGGCGAGCGCCAAGCGCTCCTCGCTGTCGCGCAGCCGCTCCTCGCTGGTGCGCAGCGCCATCTCGGCGTCGTGCTGGGCCGTCACGTCGAGGTGGAGGCCGATCATCCGCAGCGGCTGGCCGGTCTGCGGGTCGGCGATCACCCGGCCGATGGTCTGGACCCAGCGCAGGCCGGCGGGCAAGCTCGGCGCGCGGACGCGGAAGTCGGCCCGGAACGTCGTGCCCTGCTCGACGCCCTCGTCCATGGCGGCCGTCCAGACTGCGGGGAGATCCTCGGCGAAGAGACGCGCCTCCCACTGCGCCACCGAGAGCACGATCGGCGCCTCGTCCCCGTCCTCGGCGACCGTCAGGCCGTGCAGCCGGGCGCTCGCCGGGGACAGGCTGATGCGGTCGGCCCGGATGTCCCAGTCCCAGGCGCCCGCGCCCGCCGCCTGCTGCGCCACCAGAAGGAGATGCGAGGCGTCGTCGAGGGCGCGCCGATCCGCCAGCAGGCGCCGGACGATCGGCAGCGTCAGCAGGAACGCCCCGAGGACGAGGGCGACGCTCAAGCCCACGAGCGCCCAGAGCGAGCGGTCGAGGGGTGCGTGAAAGGCCGCCTGGGTCATCCCGACATTGACGAGCCAGCCTGTCCCGGGAAGCCGCCGGTACTCGATCCGGACCTCCCGGCCCGACGGGCCGATCCCGGTCCAGAGCCCGCGCCCGCCGGTGCGGTCGGCGAAGCCCTGCACCACCTGCCCGAGGCGCATCGGGCTCGCGTCGGAGCGGCCGACCACCCGGCCCTGCCGGTCGGCGATGGTGCCGAACTGCTCCGCGCCGAGGCCGCTGCGGCGCAGCACGTCGTCGAAGGCGGCGGGTGCCAGGGCGGCGCTGACGACGAGGCGGGGGCGCCCCTCCCGCACCACCGGCACGTCGAGCCGGACCACGGGCGCGGCGCCGCCCGCGCCGTCGATGAGGTCGGAGACGTGCGGCGGCGCATCGATCTCGACGGGTGCGCCGGAGGCGTCGCGCAGGACGATCGCCATGCCGTTGCGATCCGGCAGTTCGCGCACCTGCCGCTCGAAGCGGGCGAAGTCGTCGTGGTCGAGGGCGGGCGAGGTGGCGAGCGCCCGCAGGATGGCGAGGCGGTCGTCGAGGAAGCGATCCACGTCGCTGGCCGCGACGTCGGCCACGGACGCGAGCGCCGCCGTCAGCCGCCCCTCCTCGGTGGCGACCCAGCTGCGCCCGATCAGGGCGCAGACGACGATGAACGGCAGGATCAGCCCGGCGGCGAAGGCCGAGAGCCCGATCAGGGTGGTGCGGCTCGATCCCGTCGGCCGACCGGAGCGGAGCAGGCGGCGAAGGGGGCCCGTGATGTCGAGCGCGCTCACGACCGCCCCCGTCCGTTGTGAGCACCGGCCCCGCGCGATCCGCGACCGAAGACCCGTCGCCGCGTCGGGCTCCGTTTACGGAATCTCCGCGGCTCGGTCCGGTCGTCCTGTCTCCCGATTGACTGCATGATGCGCGGACCGAGCGTGTTCTGTCTTGGCGTGACCGTCACGCTGACTATCAAAAGTTAAAGAAGCGTGGGATGAAAATTGACAACCAGCTGAAGCGGTACAATTTTACTATAATAACCCCGCATACCGGTATGGAACGATGCGATCAGCGACGGCACGCAGGTCGATTCAACGCTATTCGGCCGGTGAAATTCAGTCGGGGCCGGCACCTCGGGACGGCGCGTCTCTCGGCGGCCGTGGACGGCGCTGCCGAGCGGCAAACGGCCCCATCATTGCAAGCGGGGCCGGGCTAGGACGAACGCGGCATCGGGGGGAATGGAGGCGGTTGCGTGTTTCGCTGGAAGAAAACTATATTCTCTGCATGATGCGAAGCGGCGGCGCCTTCGTGCCATACTGGGCCCGGACGAGCGCCGCGCATCGGGTTCATCGCGAAAGCCTACCCGATCCCACTCGAAGCCGGAGCCGCGAAAGCATGCGGATGATCCAACAAATCCTCGGCAGCCGACAGGATGGGGAGATCGCCGCGCGGCTGCACCGCCTCGACCATCACGGCGCCGTCGACATCCTGCGGGTGGACGGGGCCGACGTCGCCCGGCGGCGCTTACGGGCGGTGACCGCGGGGGGTGAGGAGATCGCGCTGGCGCTGCCGCGGGATCAGGCGTTGTTCGACGGGGCGGTGCTGTTGCTGGAAGAGAACCGCGCCATCGTGGTTCGGGTCGGCGCGGAGCGCTGGCTGCGGCTGGAGCCCAAGGGTCCGGCGGATGCGCTCGAACTCGGCTACCATGCGGGCAACCTGCATTGGCGGGTGCGGTTCGCGGACGGGGCGCTGCTGGTCGCGCTGGAGGGGCCGGTCGAGAGCTACCTCGTGCGGCTCGGCGCGCTGGTCGAGGAGGGCCGGGTCGCCCATTCCGTCGTCGATCCGACAAAAGACACGGACAGGGCTTGAGCCGGTGCTGGCGGAACTGATCGCGTTCCAGCAGGCCGACGCCGCGTTTCCGAGCGGGAGCTTCGCCTTTTCCAACGGCATCGAGGGCTTGGCGGCGCACGATCCCGGCCTCGGTGAGGCCGAGCTGGCGAAGGCCGTCGCGGCGGCGCTCGACTTCCGCTGGGCCGGGACCGACCGGGTCGCCCTGGTGCTGGCCCACCGGGCGGGGCCTGAGGCGCTGCAGCAGTTGGCGGCGGTGGATGCGGCGGTCGAGGCGGCCTCGCTGGCGGAGCCGATGCGCATCGGGAGCCGGCGAAACGGCGCCTCGCTGCTGGCGGCGCATGCCCGCCTCGGCACGGCGGGCGCGGCCGAGATGCGCGCGGCGGTGCGGGCCGGGACGCTGCATGGGCACCTCGCCACGGTGCAGGGGGCGCTGTGGCGCGCCCTCGGGCTGGACGAGGAGAAGGCGGCTTCCATTGCCGGCTACGGGTTTGCCGCCGGGCTCACCTCGGCGGCGGTGCGGCTCGGGCTGGTCGGCGCCATCGAGGCGCAGCGCGTGCTCTCCGGCGCGCTGCCGCGGATCGCCCGGATTCTGGAGCGGCCGGTCGAGGCCCACGACGACATCGTGCTCACCGGCTTCACCCCGCTGATCGAGATCGCCGCGATGCGCCAAGCGCAGGCCGAACTCCGGCTGTTCGCGAACTGAGAAGGACGGAGCCATGCTGCTGACGCCGACCGAACTCGAACGGCTGACGATCTTCACGGCCGCCGAACTCGCCCGCAAGCGCCGGGCGCGGGGGCTCAAGCTCAACTATCCCGAAGCGGTGGCGATCATCACCGACGAGATCCTGGAGGGCGCCCGCGACGGGCGCACGGTCGCCGACCTGATCGGCTGGGGCTCGACGATCCTGACGACCGAGGACGTGATGCCCGGCATCGCGGCGATGATGCCGATCCTGCAGGTCGAGTGCGTCTTCCCCGATGGCACCAAGCTCGTCACCGTGCACGAGCCGATCCGCCCGGCGGAAGGCTCGGCGCCCGACACGCTGGAGCCCGGCGCGATCCTGCCGCTCGAAGGCGACATCGAACTCGCGGCGGGCCGCCCGCGGGTGACGCTCGATGTCACCAATACCGGCGACCGGCCGGTGCAGATCGGCTCGCATTACCACTTCTTCGAGGTCAACCGGGCGCTCGACTTCGACCGGGCCAAGGCGCTGGGCTTTCGCCTCGACATCCCGGCCGGCACGGCGGTGCGGTTCGAGCCCGGCCAGCGCAAGACCGTGACGCTCACGGGCTTCGGCGGGAACAAGGAACTGACCGGCCTCAACAATCTGACGCAGGGGCGGCTCGATTCGGAGGCGGCCCGCGCCGACGCGCTGGCGCGTGCCAAGGCGCGCGGCTTCAAGGGCGCTTGAGCGCCGGCCTCTTCGAGATCGAAACGATGCCGCCATACGACGATCCCACCCACTCCCCTCATCCTGAGGTGGCGACGCGAAGCGGCGCCCTCGAAGGAGGGCTCCAGCGGAGCGCGCGATCCCTGGAGCCCTCCTTCGAGGCTGCTGCGCAGCACCTCAGGATGAGGGGGTGGATGGGATGAGCGGAATGAGCCGGTCGAACGGGTTCTGAGGGAGACTCCCAAAAACATGGTCACGATTCCCCGGCGCGATTACGCGGCCCTCTACGGCCCCACCACCGGCGACGGCGTGCGGCTCGCCGACACCTCCCTCGTCGCGGTGGTCGAGCACGACCACGCGGTCTACGGCGACGAATGCCTGCACGGCGGCGGCAAGACGCTGCGGGACGGCATCGGGCTGGCGCCCGGCGTCACGGCGGCGCAAGGGGCGCTCGACTTCCTGCTGTGCAACGTCCTCGTGATCGATCCGGTGATCGGCATCGTGAAGGGCGATCTCGGCATCAAGGACGGGCGGATCGTCGCCCTCGGCAAGGCCGGCAACCCGGCGATCATGGACGGCGTCGATCCGCGGCTGATCGTGTCGGCGGGGACCACGGTGCGCGACTGCGAGGGACTGATCGCGACGCCCGGCGCCATCGACGTGCATGTCCACTTCGATTCCGCGGGGCTGCCGGACCACGCCATCGCGTCGGGCATCACGACGCTGCTCGGCGGCTCGCTCGGGCCGATCACGGTCGGCATCGATTCCGGCGGGCCGTTCAATACGGGAAAGATGCTTCAGGCGGCCGAGGCGTGGCCGGTCAATTTCGGGTTTCTGGGCCGGGGCAACACCCACCGGCCGGCAGCACTGAAAGAACAACTCGAAACCGGCGTGCTCGGCCTGAAGATCCACGAGGACTGGGGCGCCATGCCGGCGGCGATCGACTCGTGCCTGGCGTTTGCCGACGAGCACGACTTCCAGGTCCAGCTCCACACCGACACGCTCAACGAGTCGGGCTTCGTCGAGGACACCCTCGCGGCGATCGGCGGCCGGACGATCCACATGTACCACACCGAAGGGGCGGGCGGCGGGCACGCGCCGGACATCATCCGCGTGGCCGGGCTGCCGCATTGCCTGCCCTCGTCCACGAACCCGACCAATCCCTACACGGTCAACACGTTCGACGAACACCTCGACATGACGATGGTGTGCCATCACCTCAACCCGGCGCTGCCCGAGGACGTGGCCTTCGCCGAGAGCCGCATCCGCGCGCAGACCATCGCGGCCGAGGACGTGCTGCACGATATCGGCGCGATCTCGATGCTCGGCTCCGACAGCCAGGGCATGGGCCGCATCCACGAAGTCATCTGCCGGACATGGCAGCTCGCCTCCAAGATGAAGGACCAGCGCGGTCCCCTGCCGGAAGAGAAAGCGGGCTTCGGCGACAATGCCCGGATCAAGCGCTACATCGCCAAATACACGATCAACGCGGCGCGCACCTTCGGCATCGACGCCCATATCGGCTCGCTGGAGCCGGGGAAGATGGCCGACATCGTGGTCTGGCGCCCGGCCTTCTTCGGCATCAAGCCGGAACTCGTGATCAAGGGCGGCTTCATCGCCTGGGGCGCCATGGGGGATTCCGCGGCCTCGCTGATGACCTGCGAGCCGATGCTGATGCGCCCGCAATGGGGCGCGTTCGGGCTGGCCAAGCAAGGCTTGTCGGCCTGCTTCGTCCATCCGCTCGCCATCGAAGGCGGACTTCGCGAGAGCTTGGGACTGCGAAAAAACCTGCTGCCGGCCCGCGGCACCCGCACGCTCACCAAGGCCGACATGCTGTGGAACGACCTCTGCCCGGACATCCGGGTCGATCCGCAGACCTTCGAGGTGTTCGTGGACGGGCAACTCGCCACCTGCGAGCCCGCCCGCACCCTGCCGCTCGCCCAACGCTACATGCTGCGATGAACGCTCCCGTGACTGACATTCCCTTGCCCGTCACCGCCGCCCGCATCGGCATCGGCGGCCCGGTCGGCTCGGGCAAGACCGCGCTGATCGAGCGGCTGATCCCGGAATTGCAGGCCCGCGGGGTCGATCTCGCCGTCGTCACCAACGACCTCGTCACCAAGGAGGACGCCGAGCGGCTGCGCCGCTCCGGGCTGATCGATCCGGCCCGGGTCGAGGCGGTGGAGGCCGGGGCCTGCCCGCACACCGTCATCCGCGAGGACCCGACGCTGAACATCGCCGCGGGCGACGATCTGGAGGCCAAGTTCCCCGGGCTTCAGCTCCTCATTTTTGAGTCCGGCGGCGACAACCTCGCCTCGACCTTCTCGCTCGATCTGGTCGATTGGTGGATCTTCGTCATCGACGTGGCGGGCGGCGACGACATCCCGCGAAAGCGCGGCCCCGGCGTGCTGCGCTGCGATCTGCTCGTGGTCAACAAGACCGACCTCGCGCCGCATGTCGGTGTCGATCTCGATTCCATGCTCGCGGAGGCGCGGCGCGTGCGCGGCGACAAGCCGGTGGCGGCCACCAATGCCCGCTCGGGCGAAGGGATCGCGGCGGTCGCCGACGCCATCACCCGCGCCGTGCTGTTCGCGCCCTGATGTCGTCGCACTCTCAAAGGTGCGTCGAACCCGCCCCTTGGTCGGGTTCGACGCGTCCGGCGGACGACCGCCGCCGCGCCGTCGCGCGGGCGGACGGCGATGAGGTGGACTCATCGCCGTCCGGTCTTCGGCCCTGCGCCGCGGGCGAAGCCTTGGAGACGGTGGGACGCCGGGCCGAGGCGCGGCTCGTCTTCGCCCGCGGCGGCGGCGCGACGGTGCTGACGCGCCAGCACGTGCCCTACCCGTTCCACGTCACGCGGGTGTTTCGCCTGCACCCGGAGGCGCCCGATCTCGCGAGCCTCTACCTGCAATCGGCCTCGGGCGGGCTCTACCGCTCGGATCACCTGACGCTGTCCATCGAGGCGCGGCCGGGGGCGCGGGCCTTCGTCACCACGCAGGCCGGCACGGTGGTCCATCGCGGCGGCCCGCTGCCGACGCGGCAGGACACGCGGGTGCGCGTCGGTTCGGATGCCTTTCTCGCCTACACGCCGGACCCGCTGATCCTGTTTCCCGGTGCGAACTTGAGCATCGCCACCGAGATGGAGGTGGCGCCGGGCGCCCGCGCGATCCTGACCGAGAGCGTCGCCTGCCACGATCCGGCGGGGAGCGGCCTGCCGTTCGAGCGGCTGACGATGAGCCTGCGGATCGCCGATCCGTCCGGCCGCGTGCTGGTGCGCGAGCGCAGCGCCATCGACGGCCCCGCCTTCACCGACGCGAACGCGCCGCTGGGGGCGCACCGCGCCTACGGCACGATGATCCTGATCGGCCCGGCCGAGCTGCTGCCGGCCCCGCGCACGTTTCAATCGGAAGCCGACGCGGCCGGCTGCCTCGCCGGGGCGAGCCCGCTGCCGAACGGCGCGGGGCTGGGCTTACGCCTCCTTGCGCCCGACGGCGGCCGGCTCTCGGCGGGCCTCGACGCGCTGGCCCGGCTTGCGTTTCAGGCGCTCGGCGGCTGCGCACCGGCCCGGCGGCGGAAGTGATCCGGTTGCCGGATTGATCGCGGCGGTCACCGTGGCGTCTCTCCTCCCCCTTGCGGGGAGGAGGTAGGAGGTGGGGGTGGTTCAGGATCGAACACGGCGGTGCCTTCTGCACCACCCCCACCCCTACCCCTCCCCGCAAGGGGGAGGGGACAGCCGCTCAGACCGCCGCGATCAGCCGGACACCGTAAACCCCCCTACTCCGCGGCGCCCGCCGGGCGGCGGCGGCGTTCGGAGGCGACCAGCGCCAGGAAGCGCGGGATCGTGTGGATGTAGCGCCCCGTCAGGCGGCGCGGCTCGCGGAGCAGGCGGTAGGCCCATTCGAGGCCGGTGACCTGGAACGCCACGGGGGCGCGGGGCACGCGGCCGGTCAGCACGTCGAAGGCGGCGCCGACGCCCATCGCCACGGTGCCGGGCAGGTGCGGGGCGTGCTCGGCCATGAACAGCTCCTGCTTCGGCGTGCCGAGGCCGATCCAGAGAACCTGCGCGCCGGACTCGCGGATGCGCGCCCGCATGGCGTCGGCTTCTTCCGCGTTGAGCGGGCGGAACGGCGGGGTCTCGGTGCCGACGACCTTGAGGCCGGGCAGGCGCGCCTGCATCGTCTCGGCGAGCGCCCCCGCGACGCCGTCGCCGCCGCCGAGGAAGTAGTGGCGCCAGCCGTGGACGAGGCCGGCGCGGCAGACCGCCTCGACCGATTCGATGCCCGGCACCTGCCCGATGTTGCGGGCGCCGCGCAGGCGCCCGAGCCAGTAGAGCGGGCGCCCGTCCGGGCAGACCAGCATGGCGGCCTCGTGGGCGGCGAGCAGGCGCTCGTCCTCCGTCGCGCGGACGATGCCGTGGGCGTCGCGGAACACGATGAAGGTGCCGGGGCGGGTGCGGCCGGAATCGAGGCGGCGGCGGATCGCGCCGACCATGCCCTTCATGTCGATGGCGGAAATGCCGGTCCCGGCGAGGCGGAACCGGGCGACCGCGGGGTCGTGGCTCATCGGGCGATCTCCAGAACGGGTGTCGTGAGGGGAAGGGGGGCGGCGGCGCGGGCGGCGCAGGCCCGGCGGTAGATCGACAGCAGCGCCGCCGTGGTGGCGTCCTCGGTCCAGTCGCGCAGGTAGGCCGCCCGCGCCGCCTGCCCCATGCGGCGAGCGGCGTGCGGGTCGGCGAGGATGCGGGCCATGGCGCGCGCGAGGTCGGCCGGGTCGCCGGGGGTGACGAGGAGCCCCGTCACGCCGTCCTCGACGAGGTCGGCCAGCGCGCCGATGCGCGAGGCGATGACGGGGGTGCCGGCGGCGAACGCCTCGGCCACCACCATCGGCAGGCCCTCGTACCAGAGCGAGGGGACGACGAGCGCGGCAGCGCGGGCCATCCGGGCCTGGACCTCGGCGCCCGGCAGCGTGCCGAGCAGGTTCACGTGTTCGGCGCCTTCCAGGCTTTCGCGCAGCGGGCCCTCGCCCGCCACGTCGATGCCGTGGCCGAGTCGGGCGGCGGCGGCCTTCAGGGTCTCGACGCCCTTCTCGCGGCTGAGCCGGCCGGCGAACAGAATCTTCTCTCGCGGCGCTTCGGCGGGCGCGCCGGGGTCGGGCAGGCCGTTCGGCTTCACCACGATGCGCTCGGGCGGCAGGCCCGCCGCGACGAAGCGCCCGCGGGCGAAGGGGGTCAGCACCACGAAGGCATCGACGTCGCGGGTCCACGTGCCGATGCGGCGGTGGCGCTCGATCATCCGGGCGACCGCGAAGGTGCCGACCTTGGAGCCGCGGTAGCAGCCGTGGCGCACCGCCGAATAGGCCGAGCCGGTGACGCAGGTCTCGCACGGCTTCCCGTCGCGCATCAGCAGGGCGCCGGCGCAGGTGATGCGGAAATTGTGCAGGGTCTGGACGGTCGCCGCGCCCTCCGCCCGCACCGCGGCGAAGACGCCGGGCGAGACCAGGGGGAAGGTATTGTGGGCGTGCACCACGTCCGGCCGGAACCGGCGCACGGCCTCGACCACCCGCGCGATGCCGCGCCGCGCATGCGGCGCCTCGATCGCCGCGCGCAGGCGATCGACCGGGCCGGCGATGTCGTCGTTCGAGAAGTACAGCGTCTCGACCGTGCAGCCGGCGCGCGCCAGAGCCGCCGCCTCGCGCTCCACGACGGCATCCTCGCCGCCGCGGATCTGGTAGCGGTTGTGGACGATGAGGACGCGGCGCGCGCTCACCGGTTGCGGCCCCCGCCCCCGAGGAAGTCGGCGTAGGCGCGGGCCAGCCCCTCTTCGAGGCCGGTCGAGGCGCGCCAGCCGAGGCCGGCCAGACGCGACACGTCGAGCAGTTTTCGCGGTGTGCCGTCCGGCTTGTCGGAATCGAACGCGAGTTCGCCCTGATAGCCGACAACCCGCGCGACCGTGCGGGCGAAGTCCGCGATGGTCACGTCTTCGCCGGTGCCGACGTTGAGGATGTTCTCGTCCGACCAGTGCTTCATCGCGAAGACGCAGGCGTCGGCGAGATCGTCGACATAGAGGAATTCGCGGCACGGCGTGCCCGTGCCCCAGATCGTGACGCTGGGGGCGCCGGCCTCGCGCGCCTCGTGGAAGCGGCGCAGGAGGGCGGCGGCCACGTGCGAGTTCTCGGGATGGTAGTTGTCGCCCGGCCCGTAGAGGTTCGTCGGCATCACGGCGACGAAGTCGCTGCCGTGCTGGCGGCGATACGCCTGACACAGCTTGATCCCGGCGATCTTGGCGACCGCGTACCACTGGTTGGTCGGCTCCAGCGGGCCGGTCAGCAGCGCGTCCTCGGTCATCGGCTGGGCCGCGTGCTTCGGGTAGATGCACGAGGAGCCGAGATACAGGAGTTTTTCCACGCCGCGGGCGTGCGCGGCGTGGATGACGTTGGCCGCCATGGCGAGGTTGTCGTAGAGGAAGGTCGCCGGATAGCGGTCGTTGGCCTGGATGCCGCCGACCGTGCCGGCGGCGTGGAACACCGCCTGCGGGCGCACGTCGGCGAAATAGGCCTCGACCGAGCCGAGATCGCGCAGGTCCACCCGCTCGCGGCCATGCGCGAGGACTTCGCAGCCTTCCCTACCGAGACGACGCACCAGCGCCGCCCCGGCCATGCCGCGGGCGCCGGCCACAAAGACCCGTTTGCCCGAGAGGTCGTAGCGCATGGCTCGGCTCACTCGGCGGCCAGACGCAGCGGCACGCCGTGGTGGCGCGGGCGGCGGAGCGCCGTCTCGGCCTCGAAGCGGGCCTCTTCCAGATCGGCCTCGACCATCTCGCGCACGAGTTCGGCGAAGGGCGTGCGCGGGGTCCAGTTCAGGGCCTCGCGCGCCTTGGTGCCGTCGCCGACGAGGAGATCGACTTCCGTCGGGCGGAAGAAGCGCGGATCGATGCGCACAAGCGCGTCGCCGGTGCGGGCGTCGCGGCCGACCTCGTCCACGCCCTGGCCCTCCCACACGATGGTGCGGCCGACCTCGGCGAAGGCCGCCTCGATGAAGTGGCGCACGGTGCGGGTCTCGCCGGTGGCGATGACGTAGTCGTCGGGCTTGTCCTGCTGCAGCATCAGCCACATCGCCTCGACGTAGTCGCGGGCGTGGCCCCAGTCGCGCTGGGCGTCGATGTTACCGATCCAGAGGCAATCCTGCGCCCCGGTCTCGATCCGGCCGACCGCGCGGGTGATCTTGCGGGTGACGAACGTCTCGCCGCGGATCGGGCTCTCGTGGTTGAACAGGATGCCGTTGGAGGCGTGGATGCCGTAGGCCTCGCGGTAGTTCACCGTGATCCAGTAGGCGTAGAGCTTGGCCACGCCGTAGGGCGAGCGCGGATAGAACGGCGTCGTCTCGCGCTGGGGCACCGCCTGGACGAGGCCGTACAGCTCCGAGGTGGAGGCCTGATAGAAGCGCGTCGTCTCGGTGAGACGCAGCTGGCGCAGGGCCTCGAGGATGCGCAGCGGGCCGACCGCGTCGGCGTTGGCCGTGTATTCCGGCGTCTCGAAGCTGACCGCGACGTGCGACTGGGCGGCGAGATTGTAGATCTCGTCCGGACGCACGTCGGCGACGATGCGGGTGAGCGCGGCGGAATCGGTCATGTCGCCGTAGTGGAGGCGCAGGCGCACGTCCTCGTCGTGCGGGTCCTGATACAGGTGATCGATGCGGCCGGTGTTGAAGCTCGACGAGCGGCGCTTGATGCCGTGGACCTCGTAGCCGCGGGCCAGCAGCATCTCCGCCAGGTAGGCGCCGTCCTGACCCGTGATGCCGGTGATGAGTGCAGTCTTCATCGTGTCCCTCGGTACGCGCCAACTGAAAAATTCGGCCGCCTTTCCTGCCGGAGCGGGACGGGCCGGTGAGATCGAAGCCATTTCAGCAAGCGGTGTGCCCTCGGATTCTGTGCCGGAACGGGATGTTTGGCTCAGGGGAGGACAGATTCCGGTCGCGCGAAAAGACTTTCGGGATGGCGGGGGGACGGGCGACTTGTTCTGACACGCGACCGTCCGCCCCGCCTTGGAGACTGGAGCGGACCATCGCGGTCCCGGACTAAATTCCGGTGTAGCAAGACGCTTTACGACAAGGTTATGATTTGCGTCGAATTTGATGCTTTTGCGCGGGCGCGCGGTCTTCAACAAAAAAACGCCCCGTCATTGCGAGGCGAAGCCGAAGCAATCCAGGGCGCGACCTTTTCGGAGAGGGCGCGACCGTGCCGACAAAGCGGCCAAGCGGGCGACCACCCTTGTGAGTGCGGAGCGCTGGATTGCTTCGGCTCCGCCTCGCAATGACGGGGTGGGGTGGATACGCCGCGGGGACCTGCCGAAAGGAACTTGCCGAAAACGCGGCGTCCGCCGCTCAGCGCTGCGCCAGCAGCGCGGCGGCGGTGGAGCGGACGAGGCGGTTGCGGCCGTGGAGCCAGAGGGGGGTGCTCTGGACGGCGCGGCGGCTGACGCCGCGCTTGAAGTCGAACACGCCGCGGTTGCCCGCCGGATCGATGCCGCCGAGATCGTAGACCGGGCAGCCCTCGGCTTTGGCCTGCTCGATCAGGGTCCAGACCGAGAGCGCGGCGGCGTTGGTGGCCCGGGCGCGCTCGTTCGAGGCGGCGAAGAAATCGGTCCAGCGCTCCGCGGCCCGGTGGGCGATGCGCACCATGATCGGCGTGCCGTTCTCGCGCAGCTCCAGGATGACGAGGCGCGGGTCGCAGGCTGCGATGTCGCGATAGGCCTGCGGGTTCAGGGTGTTGGAGAACCCCTTGCGGGCCTGGAGCGCGGCGTACATGCCGGCAAAGGTGTCGAAGGCGGCAAGGCGCGCGTCCGGGTCGGTGAGGATCAGCGTTTCGAGATCGGGGTTGCGCTTGGCCTTGGCGAGGTTGCGGCGCCACTTCGAATCGAGCCCGGCCTCGATCGTCTCGATGTCGCGGGTCAGGTCGAGTTCGAGGGTGTGGTGGCGCGCCGACACCACCGGCACGAAGCCCAGCGCCAGGAGCGCAGGCACCGCCTCGTTGTGCTGGAATTCGTGGAAGTTCACGCCCAAGAGATCGAAGGGCCTGAGCGCGAGATGGTCGCGGAAGGCCGACAGCGTGGCCTCCGCCCGCGCGGCGCCGGCCTCCGTCAGCACCGGGCAGCCCTGGGCCAGGACGAAGCGGGCGAAGCCGACGCGGCGCACCTGATACTGCACGAAGGCGAGGTCCCGGCCTTGTCCGTCGCGCACGGCGACGCGGCGAACCGACCAGTTCAGGCGGCCCTTGTAGGTGCCCCAGGGGCGGGCGGCGTAGAGGTTGGCGCCGGGCACGTCGGCGAGGCGCGCGTCCCAGTCCGGCGCGTCGGTGAGATCGACCACCGCGAGGTCGTCGGCGGCGGCGGGGCGGCGCTCGGTCGCGGCCGATGGCGTCAGCTCGCGCCGCCGGGTGTCCGGGCGGGCGGCGGGCCGCCGCATCTCCGGGGCCGCGGTCGCGATACGCGCATGGATCATCGTTTACTCCGACGCTGATGCGGGCCGGGACAGGGTCGGTCCCCCGGCCGTCGATGAAAAGCCCCCTGAATTGCCCGGTTCCGGGCAGGGTCGTCGTGCGGTGGTGAACGGTGACACCGCGGGTCGTTCGGAAATCGCGCTCGATGAGGCCGAGTCGCATCCCGTCGTCCGGTCGTCGTGGGGCCGGGCTCTTGTTGGCCGTTTCGGCGGAGAGCCTTCGGGCAGGCGGTCGGGTCGCTTGAGCCGGCGACGACGTCTGCGCGCCTTGCCGTGCGACCTTGTCACGACTGAACGCTGCAACGGCGCCGGATATTCCCCCGTGGGCGGTCGAGGCGCCTCCGTAAAGACTACCGAGAACCGCTCCGCTTCAGGTACGTTTCGCAAGCGTGTCTCATCCGGACCGGGACGTTGGGCCGCGCCTGGATTTACAGGTGCCCCTGAGTTGACGGCCTATGGGACAGCGGCGCGTGCGACGGGCGCGAAGGGAATCGGATGACGCGGCATCGAGCGGTGGAGCGGGCGGATCGCGAGGCCGTCCTGGAGCGCCAGCGGGCGCTCAAGATGGCGAAATCGGCCCATGCCTATGTCCGCGGCAACACCTTGAAGTTCTACGAATGGCTCGACGGGCTGCCCCGCGGCACCCTGCCCGAGGGGCCGGCGATCTGGATCTGCGGCGATTGCCACCTCGGCAATCTCGGGCCGCTCGCCGACGCCGACGGCGAGGTGGCGATCCAGATCCGCGACCTCGATCAGACCGTGATCGGCAACCCCGCCCACGACCTCGTGCGGCTCGGCCTGTCGCTGGCGAGCGCGGCGCGCGGCTCCAACCTGCCCGGCGTCGTCACGTCGCGGATGTTGGAGGAGATGGTGCGGGGCTACCGCGACGGCCTGAGTTCGCGCGATGAGGACGACGAGCCGCGCGAGCCCGACGCGGTGCGCACGATCCGCCACCGGGCGCTCGGGCGGCGCTGGAAGCACCTCGCCCACGAGCGGCTGGAGGACGAGAACCTCAAGATTCCCCGCGGGCGCCGCTTCTGGGCGCTCGACGACGACGAGCACGAGGCCCTCGACGCGCTGTTCCACGAGGACGCCGTGCGCGAACTCGTGCTCGCCATCGACGGGCGCCATGCCGACGCGGCGCGGGTGCGGCTGCTCGACGCCGCCTACTGGATGAAGGGCTGCTCGTCGCTCGGCTTCCTGCGCTACGCCGCGCTGCTGCGCATCGACGAGCGCGGCGAGAAGCCGAGGCTGGCGCTGGTCGATCTCAAGGAGGCCGTGCCCGCCGCCGCACCGCCCGCGCCGAAATCCAGGCTGCCGAAGGGCGTGAAGATGCCGAAAGACCCGGCCGAGCGGGTGGTGGCCGGAGCCCGCGCCCTCTCGCCCCATCTCGGCGAGCGCATGCTGCCCGCCCGCATCCTCGGCAAGCCGGTGGTGGTGCGCGAACTGCTGCCGCAGGACCTCAAGCTCGACGTCGATCAGTTCAGCAGCGGTCAGGCGGTGCGCGCCGCCCGCTACCTCGCCCACGTGGTCGGCGCGGCCCACGGCCGGCAGATGAGCCGCAGCCTGCGCGCCGAGTGGCGCCGCGCCGTCGCGAACGGCGCCACGAAGGACGGCGCGCCGTCCTGGCTGTGGTCGAGCGTGGTCGAACTCGCGGGCCGCCACGAGGTCGGTTACTTGGAGCACTGCCGCTCCTATGCTGACGCGGAAGCCGCCTGAGGGCCTGTTCGACGCGCATCGTCGAGGGCAAGACGCCTCGGACGGAAGGCCTCTCCCACCCTCCCCCTCATCCTGAGGTGCTCCGCCGAAGGCGGGGCCTCGAAGGAGGGCTCCAGCGGATCGCGCGATTCACTGGAGCCCTCCTTCGAGGCCGCTGCGCGGCACCTCAGGATGAGGGGATCGGGTAGGATGAGCCGTCGGCTGTCCCTCCGTCATGCCGGAAGCGTGGAGCTGACCGGCCGCATACGCCCTTGAACCGAAAGCGGTCGCGGCGTTATCCGCAAGGTCTCCGGCGCCATTTGCTCGCGTGGTGGCCAAACCGTGCACAATATTATGTCATCGTGACGAAATCGGTCGCGATGCTGCGGTGCAGCGCCGAAATCTGACGGTAAACTTCCGACCATGTCGGCTCTGCGGCAAAAAGCGTCGCCGCGAGACAAGCCGCGGGGGCTGCCGGGTTTAGCTTTTGATCAGATCAAAACAAGTCAAGCAGTACAGCGGGCGCCGGGAGGCGAATGCCGTAATGCGCTGATCCGAAGAGGTTGCTAGCACATGGGCCGCATCACTCTCGAGAACGTCAGCAAAGTCTTCGGCGCCAACCCCGCCGCGGCGATCGACTTGATCTCCCAAGGAAAGCGCAAAGCCGAGGTGGCCCAGGCCTGCGGCGCCGTCGTGGGCTTACGCGACATCTCCTTCGACGTGCACGAGGGCGAGATCCTGATCCTGATGGGGCTGTCGGGCTCCGGCAAGTCCACCCTGCTGCGCTGCATGAACCGCCTCGTCGAGCCCAGCGTCGGCCGCATCCTCGTCGACGATGTCGATGTGACCAAGCTCGGTCGCAAGGAGCTGCTGGCCTTCCGCCAGAAGGCGTTCGGCATGGTGTTCCAGCACTTCGCCCTGCTGCCGAACCGCACCATCCTGTCGAATGTCGGCTTCGGCCTGGAGATCAAGAACGTTCCGGCGAAGCAACGCATCGACGCGGCGATGCGGGCGATCGAACTCGTCGGCCTCAAAGGCTGGGAGAGCAAGTATCCGAACGAATTGTCCGGCGGCATGCAGCAGCGCGCCGGCCTCGCCCGCGCTCTGGCGGCGGATGCCGACATCCTGCTGATGGACGAGGCCTTCAGCGCGCTCGATCCGCTGATCCGCCGCGACATGCAGGCCGAACTTCGCGAATTGCAGCGCTCGCTCAAGAAGACCATCGTCTTCGTCTCGCACGACCTCGACGAGGCCGTGGCGCTCGGCGGTCGCATCGTCCTGATGAAGGACGGCGAGGTGGTGCAGATCGGCCAGCCCGAGGAGGTCGTGGCCAACCCCGCCACCGAATACGTCCGCCGCTTCGTCGAGCATATCGATCTGGCCGCGGTGATGCGCGCCGGACAGGTCGCCGACCGCGCGGCGGTCGTGCTCGCCCCCACCGATACGGTCGCCGAGGCGCGGCTGCGGACGGTCGCCGGCGGCAGCGACGGCTGGCTCGTCGCCGACGGCACGGGCCGCTTCGTCGGCCGCGTGCGGGCCGAGCGCCTCGCCGCCGCCCGCGTCGGCGAGACCGTGGCGAGCCTGCTCGACCGCGATCCGAGCGTCGTCGCGGCGGAGGCCCGCCTCGACGCGGTGCTGCCGCAGGTCGCGGACAGCGGCGCGGTGGCGGTGGTGGCCGAGGACGGGCGCCTGATCGGCCCGATCACCAGCCGCGACGTGGTGCGCGCGCTCGCCGCGCGGCCCGGCAACTCTTCGTCTCAGACCCCAACGGCAGGAGCGGATCGATGGACTGGAACGTCCCCAAATTCCCCCTCGACACGCTCAGCGACAACGGCCTCGACTGGCTCACCGAGCATGGCAGCTGGCTGACCCGCGCCGTCAGCCGCACGGTCTCCGACTGGATCGACACGCTGACGACGGCCCTCGTCGCGGTGCCGCCGTGGCTGGCGATCCTCGCGGCCTCGGCGCTCACCTACAAGATCGGCGGGCGCAAGGTCGGGCTGCTGACGCTCGGCGGCCTCCTGTTCCTGTGGAACCTGCGGCTGTGGCAGGCCACCGTCGAGACGCTGGTGCTCGTCATCCTGGCGACGATCGCGGCGCTGCTCATCGGCATCCCGGTCGGCATCTGGTTCGCGCTGAGCCGGCGCGCGTGGCGGACGTTCTCGCCCGTGCTCGACATGATGCAGACGCTGCCGAGCTTCGTCTACCTGATCCCGGCGCTGCCGTTCTTCGGCCTCGGGGCGGTCTCGGCCTGCTTTGCCACCATCGTGTTCTCGGTGCCGCCGGTGATCCGGCTCACCGCCCTCGGCATCCGCAACGTGCCCTCCGAACTGGTCGAGGCCTCCGACGCCTTCGGCAGCTCGGCCAGCCAGAAGCTGTTCAAGGTGCAACTGCCGCTGGCGCTGCCGACCATCATGGCCGGCGTCAACCAGACCATGATGCTGGCCCTCTCCATGGTGGTCATCGCGGCGATGATCGGAGCGGGCGGCCTCGGCCGCGCGGTGTGGCAGTCGATCCAGCGGCTCGAGGCCGGCGCCGGGTTCGAGGCCGGCATCGGCATCGTGATCGTCGCGGTCATCCTCGACCGGGCGACCCAGGCGCTCGCCGCCAAGGCCCGACCGCACGGTTCGGCCTAAACCCCACCCAATCCAAAAAACCGTTTTCCCTCCGACGACGAGACGATCATGCGCGCAACGACTCTGGGTGCCCTCCTCTGCCTCGCCCTGACCCAGACGCAAGCGGAGGCCGCGAGCAAGCAGGTGCGCATCGCCTATGTCGAGTGGGCCGACGCGGTGGTCGCCACCAACATCCTCAAGCTCGCCCTCGAAGAGAAGGGCTACGAGGTGAAGACCATCCCGCTCGCCGCCGCCGCCATGTGGCAGGCCGTGGCGACGGGGGATGCCGACGCCAGCGTCGCGGCGTGGCTGCCCGTGACGCAGGCGGCGTACTACGAAAAACTGAAGAACCGCCTCGAACTCATCGGCCCCAACGTCACCGGCGCCAAGATCGGCTGGGCGGTGCCGGCCTCATCGGACCTCAACTCGATCGAGGACCTCAAGACCAAGGCGTCGGAGGTCGGCGGGCAGGTGATCGGCATCGATCCGGGCGCCGGAATCATGAAGAGCTCCGAGGCCGCGATCAAGACCTACGGTCTGCCGGTCAAGCTCGTGGACGGCAGCGACGCCACCATGACCAGCGCGCTGAAGGACGCGGTGCGCCAGAAGAAGGACATCGTCGTCACCGCCTGGACGCCGCACTGGATGTTCGCCCGCTACGAGCTGAAGTACCTCGCCGACCCGAAGAAGGCGTTCGGCGACGACGAGAGCGTCAACACCATCGTCCGTAAAGGACTGAAGGACGACCAGCCCGAGGTCTACGCGATCCTCAAGAAGTTCAAGCTCTCGGTGAAGGACGAAGAGGCCGTGATGGCGCAGAACGAGGAGAAGGGCGCCAAGCCCGCCGAGACTGCCGCCCAATGGATCGCCAAGAACCGCGCCACGGTCGATGGATGGCTGAAATAAGAGCTTGGCCACAATCCAAGCAAATGATAATATTCAAGGGTCGAATCACACAACACTGAAGTAGAGGCTGGGGGCGACATGACTATGAAAAGCTTGACGGCCGCCCTGATGGGCTGCGCCGCGGGGACGGTGCTGTGCGCCTCGACGGCGTGGGCGCAGGTGCAGGGCACGGTCGAACTCGACGCCGAGCCGAGCCGGGTGAACCGGGTGCAGCCGATCGCGGTGCCCGACCCGACCTACGCCCCCGAGGCCCCCAAGCCCACGAGCTTCGATTTCGGACCGCCGAAGGGGAAGACCGAGTTCGGCACCTTCACCTTCGGTGGCGCGATCCGCGCCCGCTACGACTGGCGCTTCAACGACGTCGGGCTCGGCGGACAGCCCAAGGCGTCCGAGCATTTCGACTTCGACACGCTCTCGCTCAAGGCGGCCTACGATTCGGACACGATCTTCGGCGCCGCGCAGTACCGCTTCTACGGCGGCAGCTCGATCTACGGGCCGCGCAACGGCTACCGCGGCTATCCCGGCGAGGTCAGCTTCCCGATGTGGGCCTATGTCGGCTACAAGCTCACCAAGGAAGACAGCATCACGGTCGGCCTTAATCAGGCGCCGTTCGGTCTCGTGCCGTATTTCGGCAACAGCTTCATCGAGACCCTCGGTTTCGCCATGGGCCTGGAAGAGGTCTACAACTTCGGCGTCAAGTACTCGCACGTCGAATCGGACCTGAACTATCAGGTCGGCTACTATCCGGGCGCCAACCCGAACGCCATCGGCCTGAGCCTCGACAGCGCCCGCTACTCGACCAACATCGTCCGGGCCGATTCCTACACGCCGTTCGCCACCCGCAACGCCGAACAGAACATGTTCATCGGCCGGGCGGAATACTTCTTCCTCAAGAACGACCTCGCCTCGTTCGCGCTCGGCGCCTCGATCTGGCACTCGGACATCTACAACTTCGACACCCGCCAGACCGGCACCAAGCAGCTCGAAGGCGTGCACGCCATCGCCACCTACGGCGCTTGGGGCTTCAAGGGCATCTTCATCCGCCAGGACATCGATCCGCGGAACCCGCTCCGCAACGACCTGATCGGCATCGGCGGCTTCGACTTCTCCTACAACATGGCGACCCGCGGCAACTTCGTCTCGGCCGAGGTCAGCTACAAGGTCGCCGATCCGATCGGGCCGTTCACGGTCGTGCCCTATGCCGGCTACAGCGCCTACTTCAAGGACAAGGCCAGCTTCCAGAACAGCGAGCGCTTCATCATCGGCGGCGCCTGGACGCTCACCGCCGACCCGAACCTGATCGTCTACACCGAGGGCGTCATCGGCCGGAACGACCCCTATGTCGGGGCCGGACAATTCTCCAGCGGCCTCGCGCAGGGCGGCGACAACAAGTGGAAGTCGCGCTTCATCATGAACATCGGCTATTACTTCTGATTTTTCACACCCCCTCATCCAACCAGCGCCCTCATCCTGAGGTGCGAAGCAAAGCGGAGCCTCGAAGGAGGGCTCCAGGGATCGCACGCGTGCTGAAGCCCTCCTTCGAGGCTAAGCTGACGCTCAGCACCTCAGGATGAGGGGAATGGATGGGACGCGCCCGTCCAACGGGCTGCGAGATCGACCTTCGTCGGCGGGCGCGGTTCCGGGCATTCCCGGCGCCGCGCCTTTTCGCATGGTCCGATCGCCGCGAGCTGAGCCCCGCCCGAACGAAAAAGGCCGCCCTGGGCGGGGCGGCCGAAGGTCTTGGGAGGAAACGCTCACGAAGCTCGCGAAACCGGGCGGATCGCCGCTGCGTGAGTGTAGGATTACACCCGGCGGAGCCGCTGATCTTGCGGGAAACCGACCTTTTGTTACGAAGGCGGGGCGTTGTCGCAGTCTTCACGCCGGCCCGGCCGATCCCGTCGGCTGCCCGCGCCTCCCCTCGCCCCGCACGATGCGCTCGATTCTTGCGCCGCATCGGCTTTTTTCCGAAAGCCGGCGGCCACCTTTCGGGCCGATGCTTTAGGAAAAAGCCTCAGCGCCGCGGGCTCGGCGCCATCGGGAGGCCCGAGCGGCGCATCCGCGTCGTGTCCAGCCGAAACGTGCCGCCGTGGATCGGCGGGGCGGCGAAGGCGGCGGGGTCGGAGCCGGTGGGCAGCGGCGGCATCCGCATCGCCTCGACATTGCCGGTGACGATCTGGTCGCCGGGCCGGGCGGGCGCCTCGTAGCGGAACGGCTCGCTCCCCCAGAACACGTTGTCGGTGAGCCGGTTGTCCCGCGGCACGCCGGGTTCGCGGGCGAGGATCACGGCGAGCGGCGGGTAGCGGCGGCGCCACAGGGCCGAGCCCGTCGGCATGGCGGCGAGCGCCGCGCGGATCTCCGAGGTCGGGTCGGCGACGGACGGCGCGGCCCAGTTGAGGCCGCGGGCATCGACATGGATCGCCGGGCTCGCATCGGCGAAGACGTTGCGGGTCACTAAGTTGTCGCGCCCGCCGCCGATGAAGGCCGGCTGATCGACCCGCACGAACAGGTTGCCCTCGACGGTGAAGCCGCTGGCCATATCGTCGAGATAGACGCCCTTCACCTCGAGCCCCGGCCCGGTGCGGATGTCGTGCAGGAAGTTGCCGCGGATCACCGAGCCGCGCGCGGTCCAGTCGCGGCCGGCATAGATCGCGCCGGAATCGGTGGCGCCGTCGAGCAGCCGCGTGAGTTCGTTGTCGGCGACCAGATGGTCGTTGCCGCGCAGGTGGACCGCGTAATCGACCGCATCGTGAAAGTAGTTGCCGACGACCCGCTGGCCGACGCCGTCGAGTTCGACCGCCGGGCTCTGCGTCCGCGACAGGCGGGCGTAGCGGGTGAGCCGCGTGTCGCGAAGGAACAGGCCGCCGGGGGTCAGGCTCGGCCGGTCGCCGGAGACGAGCCGCACCGCGCCGAAGCCGGTATCAGAAATGGCGCAGGCCTCCAGCCCGCCGCCCTGCACGCCCTCGAACAATGCCGCGCGCAAGCCCGACCATCCGAGCGCGCTGTTGCGCACGACGATGTCGCTCCCGCCGCGGGCGGTCAGCAGATCGCCGCGGGTCCGCTCCAGCCGCAGCGCCTCGATGCGGACATGCGCGGCGTTCTCCAGGCTGATGAGCGTGTCGGCGACCGAGACCTCGACCGCGCCGGCCCCGTCGCGGGGCCAGACCAGCAGGAGGTTGCGCGAGGCATCGCGCCACCATTCGCCGGGCGCGTCGAGTTCGGCGAGCGCGTGGACGATGCGGGCGCGGGCAATGGCACGGATGCCCTCGTAGGGCTTGGTGGCGAGCCGCACCAGCGCCGAGCCGGCGGCCGGCACCGCGGCGGGTATGGTCTCGAACAGCCAGCCCCAGCTCCAATAGCCCTCGGCCCAGAGATCGGCCTCGCCGCGCCACGGATCAGACTTGGCCCCGTCGAGCCGGATGCTCGTCCCCGCCGCCTCGGGCCCGGCGGTGACGCGGGCGAAGCCCTCGTTCGGCCAGCGCGCCGGATGCAGCGCGCCCTGCGCGTCGAACACCTCGAAGGTGAGCGGCGGGGGCGGCGGCCCGAGCAGGCGCGGCGGGCGGATGCGAGGATGGGC
Source organism: Methylorubrum subtropicum (assembly GCF_038442325.1). Classification (NCBI taxonomy): domain Bacteria; kingdom Pseudomonadati; phylum Pseudomonadota; class Alphaproteobacteria; order Hyphomicrobiales; family Methylobacteriaceae; genus Methylorubrum; species Methylorubrum subtropicum. The sequence goes on from NZ_JBBXMW010000020.1 coordinate 82,958, forward strand.
TGCCATCCCCTCGGGCAACCGGTACGCCTTCACCCGGCCCCGCGCGCTCGCCGGCAGGCGCGCCGCGAGGTCCTTGGGCAACGCCACCGCCTCGACCGGCACGCTGCCGACCACGCGGGTGGTGCCGTCCGCCGAGCCGCGGATCACCAGGGGCGAACCTTGCGTGCCGCCATGCTCGGGCCCGATGCGGGCGTAGCGGCCGAGACGGTGGAGGCCGGAGGCCAGTTCGATCGCCACCGGCCGCTCGGGATCGCGCTTGCGCAGGGCCGCGACCTCGTCGAGGGCCCGATGCAGATCCATCGGTGGCCGCACGCGGATCACCCGCTCCGGCCCCGCGGCGGAGGCCGGCAGCGCGAGCAGCCCGAATCCGAGCAGCAGCGCGAGCCGCAGCGTCCGGCCCGAAGCCGTCACGGCCGGGCCGCGAGGATCGGCCGCAAGCCGTCGAGATAGCCCTGCACCGCGGCCTCCGGCGTGTAGCCGGTCAGGGCGCGGCTCGCGGCCTCGCGCAGGGCCCCGCGGCGGGGCGCGTCGTCGAGCAGGGCCAGCGTCGCCTCGATCCAGGCTTGCGTGTCGAGTTCGCGCACCTCGCCGCAGCGTCCCGCGGCGACGAGATCGCGGGCGATGCCGGAATGGGGCGAGGCCAGCACGGCCGTCCCGCTCTGGAGCGCCTCGTGGACGACGATGCCCCAGACATCGCCGCGGCTCGGAAACAGGAACAGCCGGGCGGAGGCGTAGACCGCGGGCAGCGCGCCCTGCGTCAGGTAGCCGTCGAACCGCGCCGCGATCCCGGCCTCCTTGAAGCGCGCCTCCATCTCGGCCCGCAGCGGCCCGTCGCCCGCCACCCGCACGGAGAGCCGCCGCCCCCGCGCGGCGCAGCCGAGGATCACGTCGGTGAAGAAGCGCGCGCCCTTCACCTCCTCGTTGAGGATGCCGCAGAACAGGACATCGTAGGGCCGCTCGGAAGCCGGCGGCAGCGGCCCGGCCGGCGCCCAGGCCGGAAACAGCGGGCTCGTGGCGAATCGTTCCGACCCGATCCCGTAGAGCGCCAGCAGCCGGGCGCTGCCCGCGCTCGGGCCGATGCCACCGCTCGCACCCGAGACGATGGCCTTGCGCAGCCAGCGATGCGGCGTCGAGCGCTGGCCCGGATCGGTCTCCGGCACGCCGTCGGTGCGGATCAGGTAGGGGATGCGCCGCAGCCGCGCGTAGGCCGCCGCCATCAGCATCGTCGGCGAGAAGTCGTTGAGGACGATTGCCCCGGGATCGAGCGCGGCCAGCCGCGGCACCACCGCGGGATTGACGTAGAGGTTGCGCACGGCGTCCCTGTGCCAGCGCAGGCCCGGCAGCACCGCGTGCCGGAACAGCCGCGGCGCCTCCACCACCCATTGCCGGGCGGCCTCCCGCGGCGTGCAGGACAGGACGTGGAGCGGCCGGTCGAGCCGCTCGGCCAGCCGCTCGTAGAGGACATGGGTGTAGGGCGCGAGCGCCCCCGTCACCACGACGACCGGGCGCCGCTCCCGCGCCTGCGGGGCCATGACCGGCACGCGCTCAGGCCGTCCCATCGCTGCGTCTCCTCAAGCGCGATCCCCCGAGCAGCGCCTCGAACTCGAAGTCCGACCAATGCGGCTCGACGACGTGGCGCGGCATCAGAAAAAAGTCGTCGGCGCTGCGGGTGTGGCCGCGCCGGGTGGTGAAGAAGGTGCGGAAACCCGCCGCCCTGGCAAGCGCCGGATCGCGGGCGGGATCGAAATCTTGCCCGGCCACGCCCCAGGGGCAGGCGAAGTGATCGACCGGCCGGCCGGCGAGCGCCGAGAGTTCGTGCCGCGAGCGGGCGAACTCGGCCGCGATCTCGTCCGCGCCGAGACCGCTCAATCGGAGATGGCGCGCCCCGTGCGAGCCGATCTGCAGCCCCGCGTCCAGCCACGCCGCCACGTCGGCGCGGTCCATGTAGCGGCGCTCGCCCGGCGCCTGGGGCGGCGCGTCGAGCCAGTCACTGACGAGGAAGACGATGGCCGGCAGGCCGAGATCGGTCAGGACCGGCATCGCCACGTCGCGGTTGTCGGCGTAGCCGTCGTCGAAGGAGATCAGGAAGGCGCGCTCCCGCGCCGGCCAGCCCGCGGCGAGCCGGTCACAGGCCGTGTCGGCGTCGATGAAGTCGCCGTGGCGCCCGAGCAGGCGGAGCTGGTCGGCGAAGCGCTCCTGCAGAGGCGCCGGAATCTGGTGATAGCACAGGGTGTAGAGACCGGGCTCGGCGCGAGCCAGCGCGCGCAGCCACGCGCCGCCGCGCAGAGCCAGTCCCCGCAAGGCCGGCGTGTCGCGCAATGTGGTCTTGACCCAATGATACATGCTCGCCTCCCCCTACCATCTCCCCTACAATGTTTCGGTTCATTTCTGCAGACCGAAGTGTACGACTTTGACGCCCAATGGTTAATTCAACAAAAAAGAATCATACCCGGCAATGATCGCGCGGATTACTGCATCCACTGGCCCGTGGCTTGCGCCGGAGCGGCCATACGTGACGCGTCCGTCCCCCGCCGGGACAGACACAAGAGAAGCGGTGTTCATGACGGGTCATCTGACGATCTCGACCCCGGGGGCCGCCCCCGGATGGCACAGACCGGCCCGTCCGCGGACGGCCCGCCTCTCCTCGCCCTCGCTGTAGAGCGGAACGCATCCGATGCACGACACCGCCCCCCTTCCGCTCGGCGAGCGCCTGCGCCTGCGCGCCCAAAAGTTCGTCCGCCGCCCGCCCGCGGCCCTGATCTCGCTCGCCGACCAGGGCGTCGTCAGCGGCTTCGGCTTCGTCAGCGGCATCGCCGCCGCGCGCCTGCTCGGCATCGTCGAGTTCGGCCATTTCGCGATGATCCTCATCGTGATCTCGTTCGCGCAGGGGCTGCACAACGCGCTCATCACCGCGCCGATGATGACGCTGGCCGGCGCCCGCGGCTCGATCTCGCGCATCTACGGCGCCAACATCCTGATCGCCGCCTTCCTGCTCTCGGTTCCCGGCGCGGTGTTCGTGATCTTCGCCCTGGCGCTCAGCGGCCAGATGTCGCCCGCCGCACTCACCGCGGCCTGCGCCCTGATGCTGGCGCAGAACATCCAGTTCACCCTGCGCCGCCTGCTGTTCGCCCGCGGCAAGGGCCTGCGCGCGCTCGGCATGGACCTCGCCCGCGCGGCGGGCTTCCCGCTCGCCGCCGGCCTGATCTGGCTCCAGCACGGCGCGGTCGGGGTCAACGGCTTCGTCGGGATGCTGGCGCTCACCTCGCTGGTGACGAGCCTGCCGTTCATGATCTGGGTCGGGCGCCCGCTGCTACGCGATTCCGCCTCGGTCCAGCTCGGGGCGCTCAGCCGGCGCCACACGCCGATCGCCCGCTGGCTGCTGCCGATCGTGTTCGTCACCTTCGCCCAGGAACAGCTGGTGTGGATGGTCGCGGGCTCCTCGCTCGGCCTCGACGCCCTCGGGGGCCTGCGCGCGGCGCAGTACCTCGTCGGCACGGTGCTGATCCTGCTCAGCGCCACTGAGAACGTCTTGCCGGTTCGCGCCGCCCGCGCCCACTCGGAGGGCGGCGAGGAGGCCCTGCGGCGCTACCTCGTCAGCGCCGGCATCCGGCTGGGCGCCCCGATCGTCGCGATCCTGGCCTTGCTCGCCGGCCCCGCCGAGCTGTGGCTGACCCTGATCTTCGGCTCGGAATTCGCGGCCTATGCCGGCTGCCTGCGCATCCTCTCGGTCGGCGTGCTGGTGATCCTCGTGCGCGATCTCGCGGCGCACTACTTCCGCGCCAAGCAGAACACCCGCGTGATCTTCGAATCCCTCGGGGTCAGCATGGTGGTCTCGCTCGCCGTGGTGGTGCCGCTGATGCAGTACGCCGGCGTCACCGGCGCGGCAGCAGCCGTCACCGCCGGCCACATCGCCTCGCTGATCTACCTCGCGGCGGCGATGCGCTGGCAATCGCGGCCGGTGATGGGTTGGCTGGCGCGCGCACGCTGAGGTTTTTTTGGGGGAGCCCGGAGCGGGTCCGGGCCTACCCACTTCTGCTCGAGGACGGCGACGAGACAGGTCGAAGCCGCCCGCTCTCACTCGGTCATGGAACAGCCTGAGCCCTGCCGGACACCCGGCAGGGTTTTTTCGGTTTCAGTACCCACAGGATTACGCCGCCCGATCCGCCCTGGCAGGCACGCCTTCCGGGCGGCGCGTAGCCTCCCATTGCACAGGCGCCCGGTTGGCTGCCTCGTAGGCTCAACCGGCCGGCCCCTTTTTGTCTCACCGTCATTGCGAGGCGGAGCCGAAGCAATCCAGCGCTCCGCACCATCCGGAAGGAGCGCGCACGTAGCCGTGGCGTCGGTGCAAGCTCGGCCTCTTCGGACGCGTCGCGCTCTGGATCGCTTCGGCTTCGCCTCGTACGCACGGATCAAACGAGAAGAAGCGAGCGGCCAAACAGCAAAAGGCCCTGCGCGGAAGCGCAGGGCCTTTTGCTTGGTCGGTGAGTTGGTTGCGGGGGCTGGATTTGAACCAGCGACCTTCAGGTTATGAGCCTGACGAGCTACCGGGCTGCTCCACCCCGCGGCGGTGTCGGTGATGTCTGAGTGTCGGTCGCGGTGGCG